>NZ_QKSX01000010.1:0-159863 GCF_003234305.1 Curtobacterium sp. MCLR17_055 | reverse complement strand
TTCGGCACCGACGCCGTCAAGCGCGGCCTCCTCGTCGGCACCGCCACCATCACCGCCCAGATCAAGTAACACCCCGCACCACCACAATCGGCCCGGACCACGCAGCAGCGCGGCCCGGGCCGACTTGCGTCGTGCGACGTGCGTCGAGCGGTACCGGGTGTACCTGGCGGAAACGGGCGTACCCGGTGGGTTCTTTCGACCAGGTACGCCCGTTCTTGCGAACCACCGCGCGCGCGATGGGAAAGAACGTACGCACAGACGGACGGGAGGCCCAGTGCCAGCTGGCACCGGGCCTCCCGTCCGTCATGTGCGGACGCCGGGCCGGCGGCCGCCGTCGTCACGGGCTGGGCGACACCTCACGCGCTCACGTTCGCGTGGACTGTCGCTCAGCGCGAAATCGCGCCCGAACCCCACCGCACCGCGCCGCGCCACCGCTCAGCGGCGCCGCCACCACCGCCGCGGCTTCGCCTCGAGCCGCGCCTGCTCCGCAGCCTGCGCGGCCGACGCCATGCGCACCTCGCGGCGCTCCCGCCAGGCGAGCACCTCGGCCTCGACGTCGCGCATCGGCGTCACCACCGGCGGCCCGCCGAGCAGCTGCCGTCGGGCCTCCTTCACCCGCGCGTTGAAGTCCACCAGGACGTCGCGCACGTCGGTCTCGAGCGACAGGGCGTCGAGTGCGTCGTCGAGTTCGGCGTCCTCGGTCCGCAGCGCCAGGGCCGGCGGCGCGATGCCCCGGATGTCCTCACGCTCGATCTTCGACTTGATCCACCAGTCCGGGTCGTGCTGCCCGTCGAGTCCCGGCAGTGGCTTGCCGTGGTACGGGTTGCCCTCGAAGACCCCGCGGCGCTCGGCCTCCGCGATCTGGGCACGGGCGTGCGCCGCGACGTCGGCGGCCTTGAGCAGCCGACGTTCCTCACGTTCCGAGCGCACCTCGTCGGGGTCGAGCGACCCCCGCTCGATCTCCTGGTCGACGAGCTGCTGGTAGCGGTAGCGCGCGGCCCTGCGGAGCCGGTCCATCCGTGCATCGACGTCGTTCATCGTCAGACCATGATGCCCCGTGCCCCCGACGGTTCGTCCAGCCCGGTCAGGACTTCTCTGAGACTTCTTCGATGGTCAGCGCGGCCTGGATGAGCGCCAGGTGCGACAGCCCCTGGGGGATGTTGCCCATGAAGTCCCCGTCGACGGCGCTGAGCATCTCGCTGAACAGGCCGACGTCGTTCGCCTGCGCGACCATGTCGTCCATCAGCTGCTTCGCGTCGTCGACCCGTCCGACGCAGGCCAGGGCCGCAGCGAGCCAGAACGAGCACGCCACGAAGGGCGATTCCTCGTCCTGGATGCCGGAGTACCGGTACACGAGGGGGCCGTGCTGCAGCTGCTCCTCGATCGCACGGATCGTGGACTCCATGCGCGGTCCGCGGTCGAACGCCGACATCGCGTGCAGCAGGATCGAGCAGTCGAGCGCGTCGGTGCCCGGGTACATGACGTAGCGGCCGAGCTCCTCGTTCCACCCGTTCTCGGCGACCCAGTCCTCGATGAGCTCGCGGTTCTCGATCCACTTCTCGCGCGGGCCGTCGATCATCCCCGCGTCGTGCAGCTCGACCGCGGCGTCGAGCGCCTGCCAGCAGCCGATCTTGCTCGTCGTGTAGTGCTGCGCCTCCTGCAGCTCCCACATGCCCGAGTCGGCTTCCGGCCAACGGTGGCACGCGTCGTCGGCCAGGTCCTGCAGCACCGAGGCCGTCTTGCGGTCGAGCACGTTGCCGGCTCGGACGTACTGGCGCATGATCTCGAACACGTCGCCCCAGACCCCGAGCTGCAGCTGGTCACCGGCGCGGTTGCCGATCGTGACCGGCCCGATGCCGTTCCAGCCCGGGACGTCGCGCTCCTCGACGGTGTCGCTCTTCGACCCGTCGAGTCCGTAGAAGATCGGCATCGTCTCGTCATGCTCGGCGATCGTGCGCATCACCCACGACACGGCGGCGTGCGTCTCCTCGCGCAGGCCGAAGCGGGTGAGCGCGTGCACCGTGTACGCCAGGTCGCGCACCCAGGCGAACCGGTAGTCCCAGTTCTTCCCGCCGGTGCGGTCCTCGGGCAGGCTCGTCGTCGGGGCTGCGGCGATGGCGCCGGTGGGGGCGAAGATCAGGAGCTTCAGGGCGAGGGCGCTGCGCTGGACGGCGTCCGACCAGGGGCCGTCGTAGCTGAACTCCTTCGACCAGGTCGACCAGTTCTCGATCGTGCGGTCGACCCCTTCGAGGGTGCGCTCCGGCTCGGGCAGGAAGATCGGCTCGTCGTAGGTGCCGACGATGGTCAGGATCGACTTCGAGCCCTCGGTCGTCGTGAACCGCCCCGAGAACCGGGGGCCGTCGTCGTGCACCGGTTCGAAGCCCTGCTCCACGATCGCGATGGTCACGCCGTCGACGCCGATGACCGTGCCGTTCGCGGTGTCGAGTCGGCGCGGTTCGGCGGTGTTCAGGATCGTGCCGGGCACGACCGCCCACTCCATCTCGACCGAACCATCGACCCCCTGCACGCAGCGGCCGATCTCGGCCCACGGCAGGCGTCCGGCCACACCGGTGACCATGGCGTCGGTCACGGTGGCGGTGCCGGACGGGGTCGTCCACGTCGTCACGAGCACGTTCGTCCCCGGCAGGTAGGCGCGGGACACCTGCGCCTGGTCGTCCACCGGCCGCAGGGCGACGTGTCCGCCGTGCTCGGCGTCGACGATGCTCGCGAACACCGGCGGCGAGTCCATCGACGGGATCGGCAGCCAGTCGATCCGACCGTCGAGCGCGATGAGGGCGACCGTCCGCCCGTCGCCGATCGCGCCGTACGAACGGAGCGGGACGTACCCGTTCGTCCGTTCCTCGTTCTCGGTCGCGTCGGGGGTGTCTCGCGTGCGCTCGGTCATGCGTCCAGCCTGCCCCGGCCCCGGTGGCGACCATCAGGCGGACGTACCCCTCGTGGAGAACGCACGCCGGGCCTCCCGGCTGTGGAGAACCACCGGCGAACCGCCGGAGCACCCCCGGCGCACCGCCGGAACACCCCAGGACAGCCGTCGGCGAACCCCCGGCGCCCAGCCGACACGCCCACGCGACTTGCGCATCCCGGGCGTGTCGCACTAGCGTCGTGCTCCTGCCGATCGGCAGACCGCCCGCCCCGGGCACACCGGAAGGACCGCGCATGCGCACCGTGCAGCACAACGAGGAACGCGTCGAGCTCCAGCTCGCCGCGGCCGCCGTGCTGCCCGAGCAGCAGTGGTCCCTCCGCTATCCCGCGTAGGCACGCGACGTCCCACGACGCCCCGTGCCCACCCGGCCCGGGGCGTTCGTCAGCACCGCTTCCTTCCGTCCGCTACGTCCGGCGACGACCAGGAGGCCCGGCGTACGACCGTCTCGGACCGTCACCTCGACCGTCACGAAAGCGAGACGACTCCATGAAGAAGATCAACGACCGATTGCTCAGCTGGGCCTCGATGCTCGAGGACAACACCGAGCAGCAGGCCCGCACGACCGCGCGCATGCCGTTCGTGTTCCCGCACCTGGCCCTCATGCCCGACGCACACCTCGGCCTCGGGGCCACAGTGGGGTCCGTCATCCCGACCCTCGGCGCGATCATGCCGGCGGCCGTCGGCGTGGACATCGGCTGCGGCATGATCGCGGTCCGCACGCAGTTCACCGCCACCGACCTGCCCGCCGACCTGCAGGGGCTGCGCGAGCAGATCGAGCGCGCGATCCCGCTGTCGGCCGGTGCGTCGAACCGGAAGATCGTGGCGACCGCCGCTCCCCGGATCGCCGAGCTCGAGGCGATGGCCGAGACCGCGGGGTTCGACCCCGACGACGTGCACGGCGGGTGGCGGAACCAGCTCGGCACGCTCGGGTCCGGCAACCACTTCATCGAGGTCTCCCTCGACGAGCAGGACCGGGTCTGGCTCTTCCTGCACTCCGGGTCGCGGGGCGTCGGCAACAAGATCGCGCAGCGGCACATCAAGGTCGCCAAGAAGGCCATGGAGCGCTGGTGGATCCAGCTGGCGGACCCCGACCTGGCCTACCTGGTCGAGGGCACGCCGGAGTTCGACCGGTACATCGCCGAGCTGCGGTGGGCCCAGCACTTCGCGCTGCTCAACCGCGAGGAGATGATGGACCGCGTCGTGCGGCAGCTGTCCGAGGCCGTCGGCACGCCCGTCGACGAGCGCGAGCGGATCAACTGCCACCACAACTTCACGCAGCGTGAGACGCACTGGGGCAAGTCCGTGTGGGTCTCACGCAAGGGTGCGATCCAGGCGAAGGCCGGTCAGCCCGGCCTGATCCCGGGGTCGATGGGCACCGCGTCGTACGTGGTCGAGGGACTCGGCAACAAGCCCTCGCTCGAGTCGTCCCCGCACGGTGCGGGTCGGCTGTTCTCGCGGAGCGCTGCCCGGCGGACCTTCACCCACGAGCAGCTGCGCGAGGCGATGGCCGGCATCGAGTACCGCGACACCGACGCGTTCCTCGACGAGATCCCGGCGGCCTACAAGCCGATCGACCAGGTCATGGCGGACGCCGAGGACCTCGTGTCGATCCGGCACACCCTGCGGCAGGTCGTCAACGTGAAGGGTGACTGAGACGCGCCCACCGACGGATGGGAGGCCCGTGGCGGCGCCGCCACGGGCCTCCCGTCCGCCACGTGGCGGACCGCACGGCCCGGCGCGCCCCGGACAGGACGGCACGCGTCGGGCACGCTGGGCCGTGATGAGCGACACGGCGGAGCACGCAGCGAAGGAAACCGGACGACAGGTCCGGCGGGCGGCCGACAGCCGCTGGTTCGAGGTCACGGCACGCGCCGGGTTCGTCGGCAGCGGCATCGTCCACCTGCTGATCGGGTACCTGGCGATCCTGCTCGGGATCGGCAACGCGTCCTCGGGCGGCGAGACGGACCAGTCCGGTGCGCTGCAGCAGATCGCCGCGGTCCCCGGCGGGGTGTTCCTGCTCTGGCTGATCGCCGTCGGCACGGCCGCACTCACCGTGCGCCTGGTCGCCGAGGCGATCGTCGGCGGCCGTTCCGACACCACCCGGGGCTGGCTCGCCCGGCTGAAGGACGTCGCGAAGGCCGTGGTCTACGGCGTGATCGCGTACTCGGCGGCCTCGTACGCGCTCGGTGCCGGGTCGAGCTCGAGCAGCTCGTCGCAGAGTGCCGCGGCGAAGACCCTGGCGACGCCCGGCGGGGTGTTCGTGCTGGTCCTGGCCGGGGCGATCGCGGTCGCGGTCGGCATCGGGCTCGTGGTGATCGGCTGCCGCCGGTCGTTCCGCAAGCAGATCACGCGACCGTCGGGCCAGCTCGACCGCGTGGTCACCGTGCTCGGCGTCGTCGGGTACGTCGGCAAGGGCGTCGCCGTGGTCATCGTGGGCGTGCTCATCGCCGTCGCGGGGCTGCAGAGCGACCCCGACCAGGCCACCGGCCTCGACGCCGCGTTCGACGCGGTGCGGAGCATGCCCGGTGGGGTGTTCGTCCTCGTCGCGATCGGCATCGGGTTCCTGGCCTTCGGCGTCTACAGCTTCTTCCGCGCGCGGTTCGCCCGCCTCTGACCCGCAAGCGCCGCCGCGCTACCCGCCGCCGCACGCACGCCTGAACGGGCACGGACCGCCCCCGCGGTAGACGGGGTCGATGAGCACGAACGTCACGACCGGCCCCGCGACCGTCTTCGCCGACGCCCGAGCGGTCCTCGCCGAGAGCATCGTCTGGGACCCGTCCGCACAGCTGCTCCGGTGGGCCGACATCACCCTCGGCACCCTCAACACCGCCGAGGCCGACGGCACCGTGCGCTCGAGCGTGCCGCTGCCGCCCCCGTTGGCGAGCTTCCAGCCCCGGGCCTCCGGCGGGTTCGTCGCGGCCCTCGGCGACACCGTCGTGGTGTCGGACGAGCAGGGATCCGTGGAGCGTGAGATCGCCCGCGTCACCCACAGCACCTCGGGCAACCGGTTCAACGAGGGCAAGTGCGACCCGTTCGGCCGGTTCCTGGTCGGCAGCATGAACGTGACGACCGGCGAGCCAGACGCGGCGCTCTACTCGATCGAGGCCGACGGCACGACCCGGTTGCTCCGCGGCGGCTTCGGCGTGACGAACGGCATGGAGTGGTCGGAGGACGGCAGCACGATGTACGTCACCGACACCAGCGCCTCGACGGTCTTCCGCGGGTCGTACGGCCCGGACGGCGAGCTCGGCGAACTCGAGCCGTTCATCGTCGGTCAGGCGCACGACGGCCTGGTCCGCGACGACGAGGGCTGCTTCTGGAGCGCGATCTACGGCGGGTCCCGCGTCGAGCGCTACGGGCCGGACGGCTCGCACCTGGAGACGGTGGAGCTCCCCGTCGCCAACCCGACGTCGGTGGCGTTCGGCGGCCCGGACATGTCGACGCTCTTCGTCGGGACGGCCCGCGAGAACCTCACCGAGGAGGACCTGGAGCAGGCGCCCCGGTCCGGCGCGGTCTTCGCGGTGCCGACGACGGTGCACGGGTTCCCCGCGAACACCTTCAGCGGCTGAGCACGTCGTCGCCGCCCGCGCGGACGGCGGCCGGGTATCCTGGGCGACCGCCCGACCGGAGGAGACCCACGTGGACGACGAACGCCAGGCACCCCGGCCGGACCCGGATGGCGAGCTCGCCCAGGCCGAGGACGCCGACGTCACGGTGCAGGTGGACCGGGTCGCGGTTGACGGCACCTACGTCCGGGTGAGCTCGATCGGCGAGCCGGGCGAGCGGGCCTTCGTGCTCGTCGCGGGGCTCGGCATCGCCTCGACCTACTACGAGCGGCTCGCCCCGCACCTCAACGAGAACGGGCCGGTGCACGCGCTCGACCTGCCGGGGTTCGCCGGCGTCCCGCGGTTCCGCGGGAAGGTCTCGATCGAGCGCTACGCCGACGCGGTCGAGCGGGTCATCGACGACCTCGGGCTCCAGGACCCGGTCCTGGTCGGGCACTCGATGGGCACCCAGGTCGTCACCGAGGTCGCCGCCCGCCGTCCGGGGATCTCCGACCTCGTGCTCATCAGCCCGGTGGTCGACTCGTCGGCACGCACGGTGCGGCAGTCGGCGTTCCGGTTCCTCCGGTCGACGCTGCACGAGCCCGCCGCGGTCCGCTGGCACGGCATCACGGCGTACGCACTGTGCGGCTGGCACTGGTTCCGGAAGGTCCTGCCGCGGATGATCGCGTTCCCGATCGAGGAGCGCGCCGCCCACGTGCAGGCCCGCACCCTGATCGTCCGCGGTGAGCACGACGCGATGGTGCCGCGGGACTGGGTCCGTCGGCTGGCGCGGGTGTTCCCGTACGCGGTCCTCCGCGAGGTCGTCGACGGCGCACACTCGGTCATGCACGCACAGGCCGACGCGGTCGCGCGGCTCGCCGTGGCGCACGTCGACCACCGGATCCCCGACCGGGGCGTGTCGTCGCTGCAGCGGGTGCGCGACGGCTCGACGTCGTCGGACCTGGCGCGGCTCAGCCCGGGGGACGCCTGGTTGCTGGTCAAGTCGCGGTTCATCGAGCTGTTCGGGATGGCCCGGAACGACGACGAGACGCTCGAGGCGGCCAAGTCCGCACACGCCGTCGCGATGGCGGACGGCGACGACCTGCCGGTCGACCCGGCGGACCGCCGGGCGGTCGTCGACGAGGTCGCGCCGGAGTCGAAGTAGCGAGCACGGTCGAAGCAGCCAGCACCGTCGAAGCAGCGAGCACCGTCGAAGCAGCGGGCGTCGCGATCTGCGGGTGACCGCCTGGAGGTCCGGTGCCGGTCCACCGGACCGGCACCGGGCCTCCAGGGCGTCGCGACCACCGCGACGGGCGAGCGGTCAGGGCGTGATGCGGCCCGGCAGCATGTCGGGCGTCAGCGCGTTCGCCTCGGCGAGCACCTTGCGGGCCTCGTCGGTCTTGTCCCACACGTTCCAGAGCAGCACGCCCCGGACCGTGTCGTCGTCGTCCAGGTAGTAGACGACGCCGGTCACGGTGGGGTCCTGCCAGTCCTCGACCGTGCGGAGCTTGGAGCTGACCTGCCCCACGGCCTCGTACCCCATGTCGAAGACGTCGGAGTAGAACATCGGCGTGTGGTCGTAGGTCTCGTCGGCGTCGGCCAGGTTGCGGCCTGCCTGCCGACCCTGCTGCTGGGCGTTGTCGACGTGCTCCACCCGGCGGGTGCCGAGGATGCGGTCCGGGTACTCGGCGACGTCACCGGCGGCGAACACGGAGTCGTCGTCGGTGAGCAGCGTCGAGCTCACCACGATGCCGTCGCGGACGGTGAGTCCGGCGTCGGCGGCGAGCTGCGTCGCGGGTTCGATGCCGAGTCCGGCGACGACCGCGTCGGCCTCGACCACGGAGCCGTCGTCGAGCGTCAGTCGCACGCCGTCGGCCGTCTCGGTGCCCTCGGACACCCGACGACCGGTGCGGAGCTCGACGCCGTGGTCGACGAAGCGCTGCTGGAACGCCCGAGCCAGGTCGTCCGGGAACATCCGTCCGCCGACGACCTCGTCCGGGTCGACCAGCGTGACACGTGCGCCGTTCTGCACGATGCCCGCCGTGATCTCCTGGCCGATGTACCCGCCGCCGACGACGGCGACGTGCGCTCCGGCGTCCGCGAGTTCGCGCAGCCGGCGGTAGTCCGACGCGCTGCGGTAGTCGAGCACGCGTGCCGACGGGGACAGCCCCGGCAGCCCGCGGGGCTTCCCGCCGGTCGCGAGCAGGAGCCGCTCGTAGCCGTGGGTCGCGCCGTCGGCCGTCGTGACGGTCTTCGCGGCACGGTCGATCCCGGTGACCGCGGTTCCCAGGACGAACTGCGCCCCGGTCTCCTCGGTGTGCAGGTCGACCTTGTCGTCCCAGCTGAAGTCCGGGTCGGTCCAGAGCTTCTTCGAGAGCGCGGGCCGGGCGTAGGGCCGGTCGACGTCCTCGCTGAGGATGCCGATCGACCCGTCGGTGTCGAGCTCGCGGATGCCAC
Organism: Curtobacterium sp. MCLR17_055; assembly: GCF_003234305.1. Lineage (NCBI taxonomy): Bacteria > Bacillati > Actinomycetota > Actinomycetes > Micrococcales > Microbacteriaceae > Curtobacterium > Curtobacterium sp. MCLR17_055. The sequence continues at coordinate 150,917 of NZ_QKSX01000010.1, read as the reverse complement.
GGGCAGCGGCGTCGGCGACCATCCCGCCGCCGACGATGAGGTAGCGGAAGTCGGTCATGACGCCTCCTGGCGGTGCTGTGGTGCCACGATCAGATCGTGGCGACCGAGCCGGAGTCGACCCGGTAGTTGGCGCCGTTCACGAAGCTGGCCAGGTCCGAGCACAGGAAGGCCACCACGTTCGCGACCTCTTCCGGCTCGCCGCGGCGCTTGAGCTCCATGTACGGCCGCTCCTCTTCGAGGAAGCTGCCGATGGCCTCGTCGAACGAGGTCCCGCGCTGCTTGGCCCGCTTGTCCATCATCGCGTCGGTCATCGGCGTGTGGATGAACGCGGGGGAGACCGTGTTCACCAGCAGGCCCTCGGAGGCGTAGGAGCGCGACAGGCCCTTCGCGAACGAGAGCACCCCGGCCTTGGCGGCGCAGTAGGGCAGCTCGTCGTCGTACGGCTGCGAGGCGTCCTCGGACACCAGGTAGACGATGCGTCCCCAGCCGCCCTGGCGCAGGTCGCCGATGAACTCGCGGGTGATCCGCACCGGCCCCATCAGGTCGATGTCGATCGTCTCCGCCCAGCCGGCCTCGTCGATCTCGTGGAACATGCCCTGGGCGCCGGTGACGCCCGAGGACTGCACCAGGATGTCGATCTCGCCGACCGCTTCACGCACCTTGTCGTGCAGGGCGGCGAGGCTCTCGGCGCTCCGGACGTCGGCGGCGAAGGCGTGCAGCTTGCCGAGCGGTGCCTCGAGCTGGTCCGCACTGGTGTCCAGACGGCTCTGGTCGATGTCGGTGACGACCACGGTCGCACCCTCTGCCAGGAGGATGCGCGCCGTGTTCCAGCCGATGCCGGAGTCGCCGCCGAAGACGAGTGCGGTCTTGCCCTGGATACCGAGGTCCACCCGGGCCCCTACGCGTGTGCCGACGCGTCGGCGACGGCGGGCGTGGTGGCGGAGGCCAGCGGGGTGCTGGGCGCGCGGTTCTCGGCGGAGACCATCCACGCGAGCTGCTCGAGGCGCTCGATGAAGCCGTGGAGCAGGTCCGCGGTCGTCGGGTCTTCCTCGTCGACCTCGTCGTGGACGTCGCGCATGGTGCCCGTCGCCTGGTACAGCCGGAGCGTGACCTGGTCGATGGCGTCGTGCGTGGTGATCTCGCCCGAGGGGAACGCGTCGAGGTGGCTGCCCGCGGAGACGGTCGCCGATCGGCCGTCCGGCACGAGGTACAGCGCGCGCATGCGCTCGGCGGTGTCGTCGGCGAACTCACGAGCCGCGTCGACGATCTCGTCGAGCTGCAGGTGCAGGTCGCGGAAGTTGGTGCCCAGGATGTTCCAGTGGGCCTGCTTGCCCTGCAGGTGCAGGTCGATGAGGTCCACGAGGACCGCCTGGAGGTTCTTGGCCATCTTGTCCGAAGCGTGCATGGTTGTGGCTCCTTTCGCGTCGGTGTGACCGTTCCGGTCTACGCGGTGCCGCAGTGCGCGCTCTCAGTGCGCTCGGAGGCAGCGTCCCCCGAGGTCGTCCGGTGCAGGGCTGCTCAGTGCGACGGCGCGGGGTCGACCTGGTCGACGGCGTCGCGCATCTGCTCCAGGAACCCGGCGACGATCCGCGCCTCGGACGCGGGGAGCCCCTCGGCGATCGACATCATCCGGCGGTGCATCACGCCGAGCGTGGCGCGGACCTCGTCGTCGGTCTCGGTCGTCGGCGTGATGACGAGGGCCCGTCGGTCGGTGGGGTGCGGGTCGCGGCGGACGTGGTTCGACTTGACCAGGCGGTCGATGAGGATCGTCGTCGAGGCCGACGAGATCTTGAGGTACGCGGCGAGGTCCTTCGGGCTCACGGCGGTGCCGGAGCGCTGCGCCTGCAGCAGGAAGCGCACGGCGAGCAGGTCGGTCTCGCCCATGCCCATCGAGTCACGGGTCCGGCGGCGCATGGCCGTCTCGGCGGATCGGTACCGGCGCAGGGCGTTCAGCACCGCGACCCCGCGTTGGGTCGCGTCGTCGTCCGGGAACCAGTACCCGGACGCCTCGGTGATCTCCTGCGTCGACATGGCGTTCAGGGTAACCCGTCTCGTATCTCGGTCGTCTAGCGGACTCCCGGGTTCCGCCACGACCGGTGCGTCCGCACCGTCCGATGCGTTCGCAACGACCGTTGCGTCCGCACCGGACGGACAGGAGGCCCGTGGCGGGGTCGCCACGGGCCTCCTGTCCGGTGGTTCGTCGCGTTACGCGGCTGCCTGCTCGTCCGTGCCGGCTGCGGCCTCGGCGAGCGCGGTGAGCGCGCCCTGCACGAGCGTCGTGACCTCGGCGTCCTCACGCGGGTGGGTCTCCGCGAAGCGGACGACCGACTGCGGGATGGCGACCTTGACGTCCTCCAGGACCTTCGCGCCGGCGATGCCGGCGGCCTTGCGGGCGTCGTCGTGGGCCCAGACGCCGCCGTACTGGCCGAACGCCGAGCCGATCACGGCGAGGGGCTTGCCGGACAGCGGCGAGGCGCCGAACGGACGCGAACCCCAGTCGAGCGCGTTCTTCAGGACGGCGGGGATGGTGCCGTTGTACTCGGGGGTGATCAGCAGGACGGCGTCCGCGGTGGCGACGGCGTCGCGGAAGGCGACGGCAGCGGCGGGCGGGGTGTCGCCGTCGATGTCCTCGTTGTAGAACGGCAGGTCGACGATGCCGTCGAAGGTGTGCAGCTCGATGCCCTCCGGCGCGTGGTGCGCGGCGGCCTCGGCGAGCTTGCGGTTGATGGAGTCGGCGCGCAGGCTGCCGACGAGGACGAGGACGTTCGTCATGGAGCTCCTTCTGTTGCGGGATGCTGTTGCTGGACGGAAAGGTGTCAGCGACAACCAATGCGATCGTAGGGGGCGCTATTCCCAGCACCCTGGGTACGGTGGCGACGTGACCACGCTTCGGACCCCGGCCAGCACGCCACGAACCACCGACCCGACCTGGTGGCGCGATGCCGTCGTCTACCAGGTCTACCCGCGCAGCTTCGCCGACACGGACGGCGACGGGCTCGGTGACGTCGCGGGCATCACGAGCCGGGTGCCGTACCTGGCATCGCTGGGCGTCGATGCCCTGTGGCTCTCCCCGTTCTTCCCGTCGCCGCTCGCCGACGGTGGTTACGACGTCGCCGACTACCGCGCCGTCGACCCGAAGCTCGGGTCCCTCGACGACCTGGACGCCCTGGTCCGGGCCGCCCACGAGCACGACCTCAAGGTCATCGTCGACATCGTGCCGAACCACACCTCGGACCAGCACGAGTGGTTCCGGGCCGCGTTGGCGTCCGCGCCGGGGTCGGCCGAGCGTGCGCGGTACGTGTTCCGTGAGGGCTCGGGCGCCTCCGGGGAACTGCCGCCGAGCGACTGGGTGTCGAACTTCGGTGGCAGCGCGTGGACCCGAGTGCCCGACGGGCAGTGGTACCTGCACCTGTTCGCCCCCGAGCAGCCCGACCTGGACTGGTCGAACCCCGAGGTCCGCGCCGACTTCGAGGACACGCTGCGCTTCTGGTCCGACCGCGGTGTCGACGGGTTCCGCGTGGACGTCGCGCACGGTCTGGCGAAGGACCTGTCGACCCCGTACCGGCCGTCGAACGAGCAGGACCTGCCGCTCGACGGCTCCGACCCGCTGTACGACCGCGACGAGGTGCACGAGATCTTCGCCACCTGGCGCCGGGTGCTCGACGAGTACAACCCGCCCCGTGCCGCGGTCGCAGAGGCCTGGGCCCCGGCACCCCGCCGCGTCCTGTACGCCCGGCCGACGGAGCTCGGGCAGGCCTTCAACTTCGACCTGCTCGAGGCTCCGTTCGAGCCCGATGTGTTCCGTCGGATCATCGAGCGGAACCTGGCCGCCTCGGAGCAGTCCGGTGCCTCGAGCACCTGGGTGCTCTCGAACCACGACGTCGTGCGGCACCCCACCCGTTACGGCCTGCCGGACGGCACCGACACCGACGCCTGGCTCATGACGGACGGCACGACGCCGGAGCTCGACCGTGCACGGGGGCTCCGTCGGGCCCGAGCGGCGACGATGCTGATGCTGGCACTGCCCGGGTCGTCGTACGTCTACCAGGGCGAGGAACTCGGGTTGCACGAGGCCGCCGCGATCCCGCGCGACCTGCTGCAGGACCCGAAGTGGCTCCGCACCGGGCACACCGTGAAGGGCCGGGACGGCTGTCGGGTGCCGATCCCGTGGACGCGCTCCGGGCCGTCGTTCGGCTTCGGGGACGTCGCACCGCACCTGCCGCAGCCGCAGGACTTCGGGGAGTCCTCGGTCGAGGCCGAGGACGGCGATCCCGGGTCGACCCTGTCGCTGTACCGCCGGGCGCTGGCCGCCCGCCGTCGGCTGCAGCAGGGGGAGGCGCTGACGTGGCTGGAGTCCGGCTCCGAGGTCGTGGCGTTCGCGCGGCACGACGGCTGGCGTTCGGTGACGAACTTCGGCACCGCGCCGGTGCCCCTGCCGGCCGGGACCGTCGTCGTCGCGTCCGGGCCGCTCGACGGGGTCGCACCGGGGCTGCTGCCGGGTGAGACGACGGTGTGGCTGGCCTGAGCGGTCCGCTTGCGTCGTTCGTCCTCCACAGCCGGGAGGCCCGTGGGGGCGTTCCACAGATCGTCTCCCCGCCGCCCGGGGGTGACGTCCCGGTCGCGAGCATCGGGGCATGACAGATCCCACTGCATCAGCTCCAGTTCCTGCCCCAGCGCCTTCCCTCGACCGGCGGTCGTTCCGCTCGCGGGTCGTCCGCCGTCTCGCCGCGGCGTGCGCCACCCTGACCGCGCTCGGCGTGCTCGCGGCACCCGCGGTCCTGCCGTCCGGGTCGAGTGCGGCCGCCCTCGACTTCCCGTACGTCAACCAGTTCTCCAGTGCGTCCGGCGGTGCCCTGCACGGTGACGCCGCGGTGTCCGGCGGCCGACTGCGGCTCACCGACGACATCCGGAACCAAGCGGGGGCGTGGTCGACGAACGACACGTTCCCGTCGGACACCGGGCTCGAGATCGAGTTCACGTACGCGATGCACACCGAGAAGGACGACCCCGGCGCCGACGGCCTGCTGCTGTACCTGGCCGACGGCGCTGCGGCGCAGGGCGTCGGGTCCTTCGGCGCCGGTCTCGGGTACGCCTGCCGCAAGGAGGCGACCGAGGGCGGTGGCCGGGAGTGCGACCTGCCAGGCGTCCCCGGGGGCTTCGCGGCCGTCGCGATCGACCACTACGGCAACTTCTCGTCACGCATCAACGGGTCCGGTCCCGGAGCACAGCCCGACCACGTGGTGGTCCGGGGCTCCGGCAACGGGACCGAGGGCTACCGGTACGTCGCCGGTGCCGCGGCGCCTGGTGGCACCGTGACGGCCGGTTCGACGCCCCGGACGGTCCGGATCACCCTGCTGCCCGACGACGACGGCGGGCTCGCGGTCTCCGTCCGGCTGCAGGTCGGCTCGACCATGCGCACCGTGCTCGACTCGGTCCCGCTGCACGGCGACGGGCAGGCCGCGCTGCCGAGCACGCTGCGCCTCGGGTTCGCCGGGGCCACCGGCAGTCACGTCGACAAGCACGAGGTCGACGCGCTCCGGGTCTGGAAGCCGGCGGACCTGTCCGTCGAGCACGACCTGCCCGCGACCGCGACGGCGGGCGAACCGCTCCGCTACACCGTGACGGCGCGGAACCCCGGCCCGAACGCCGCCGACCCGAGTCCGCTGCAGGTCGACGTGCCCGACGGCGTCGAGGACGTCACCTGGACCTGCACGGCCGCGGACGGCTCCGCCTGTGCGACCCTGTCGGGCACCGGTGACGTCGCGACCGACCTGTCGTTGCCCCGAGGGGGTTCCGCCGTCGTCACGATCGAGGGCCGGGTGGCCGAGGGCACGTCCGGAGCGCTGGAGAGCGTTGCGACCATCGCCCCGCCGACCTCGTTGTCCGACACGAACGAGGCCGACAACGCCTCGCGGGCGACCACCACCGTAACGGCACCGGTGATCGCCGCCGACGTCGAGACGGACAAGTCGGTGTCGCCGTCGACCGTGCGGCCCGGTGACGAGGTCGAGTACCTCGTGACGGCCCGGAACCGGGGGCCGTCGGTGGCGCAGCAGGTCGGGGCGGTCGACGACCTGCCCCAGGCCATGCGGTTCGTGGGCTCCGAGGACGGGTGCACGGCCGAGGGGCAGCGGGTGACCTGCAGCTCCGACGTGTCGCTCGAGGTGGGCGAGACCCTGGACTTCCGGATCCGCGCCGAGCTCGACCCCGCGTACCAGGGGGACGGCTCCGACGTGGTGAACGTGGCGACGGCGACCTCGCCGACCGACGCGGACGGCGGCGACCCGTCCACCGGCGTCGCGATCGTCGTGGGCCCGGACGACGAGGGGCCCGCGCCGAGCCCCGTGCCGACGAGCGGCCCCGTGCCGACGACCGGGCCGGCTCCGGACGACGGGGACGCCGGTGGTGACGGTTCCGGTGGCGACGACGGTGACGGCGCCGGTGCCGACGACGGCGGAGCCGGTGACCCCGCAGTCGACCGTCGGGCGGCTGCCCCCGTCGGAGCTCTCGCCTACACCGGCGCCGAAGGGCTCGGCCTCGCCGCGGCGCTCGCCGCCCTGGCCGCCGCCGCCGGATCCGTGTGCTGGTGGCTCGCCCGACGTCGTGCTCGCCGGAACGCGCCGTCCGACGACCCGCAGCAGCCCTGACACCGCCGGGACGGCACCCGGAGGCGGTGTCGTCCCGGTGCACGGGTGTGGACGTCCACAGGGGGTCGAGTCCGCTCCGGTCGGGCGTCCACCCCACCGGCGGTAGGATCGGATCCACGATCCGCATGCCCGAAAGAGGTCTCGTGTCCGACACCGTGGACGACGCCACCACCGTGGAAGACGCGACCCAGCGCGCGCGGTACTGGCCGATCCCGATCCTCCGGGCGGTCCCCGCAGCGGTCGTCGCGATGGTGATCACCTTCTCGACCAACCACGCCGCGGGCTACGGTCTCCTGCTGTTCGGCGGCTTCGCCCTGGTCGAGGGCCTCGTGCTCCTGTTCGGCGGGATCTCCCGACTGCCCCTCGACGGTCGATCGCGTCGCACGACCCTGCTGCAGGCCGTCATCACCCTGCTCGCTGCCGTCGCCGCGTTCGCGTGCAACGGGTTCGGGCTGCCGGCCTTCATCACGGTCATCGTCGCGTTCGCGGTGCTGACCGGGGCCCTCGAGCTGTCGCAGGGGCTCCGTGCCCGGCGACGCTCGCCCTTCGCTCGCGACTGGGCCACGATCGGCGGCCTCACGCTGCTGCTCGCGGTCGCCTTCCTCGTCACGCCGCCGGACTACTCCCAGCAGCTCGGTGGCGTGGAGCAGGTCACCGGCACCCTCGACGCCTCGATCGTGCTCGTCGGCCTGCTCGGCGCGTACCTCGCCATCACGGCCGTCTTCCACGTGATCGCCGGCCTCTCGCACAAGTGGGGCACGGCCACGCCGGCCGTCGCCCCGGACGGAGCACCACACGCATGACCACCCCCAGCCGTCGTGACCGTCTGCGCCCGGTCGAGCTCCTCGGGATCTCCGCGATCATCGCGGTGTTCACCGGGCTCGTCGTGCTGTTCTCGACGCGGGAACTGCAGCTGGCCGTGATCTTCCTCGGCGTCGCGTTCATCGTGGTCGTCGTCGTGCTCGCGATGCTGCAGCTCGCCTCGTCGAGCGAGCAGGACGACAACGACATGCTCGGCGGGCACAAGACGCCGGGCGAGGGCGACGGCGACGACTTCCACTGACGGCAGGCGGTTGCCGCAGCGGTGACCGCCCTCTGACGTCTCCGAGCGGACACGCCCGAGATCACGAATCCGCCACGGTCCTGTCAGGATCGCGGGTCCTGCCGACACCTCTGAGTGAAGGAGGTGGGATGTGGACGTGACGACCGGCACCGACACGGACGAAGGACTCGTCCGTGCGATGGCACAAGGGGACACCGGCGCGCTCGCCCGGGCGTTCGACCGGTACGCCGCCACCCTCACCCGCTACGCGTGGGCGCTCGTCGACGACCGGTCCGACGTCGAGGAGATCGTGCAGGACGCGTTCCTGACGCTCTGGCAGCGCGCCGCGACCCTCGAGCTGCCGGCGGACACGGTGCTGCCGTGGCTGCTCGTCGTGTGCCGCAACCACGCCTTCAACACCGGGCGCAAGCAGGCCCGGCGCCGCACGGACGAGCTGCCGGAGCACCTCGCCTCGCCCGCCGACCACGACGAGGCCCGCGAGACCCTGCGCTGGGTCCGCGCCGAGATCGCCGCGCTCCCGGACCTCGACCGCCGCATCTGCGAGCTCTGCCTGCTCGAGGGGCACTCGTACGCCGAGGCCGCCGAACTCCTCGGACTCACGGTCGGCGCGGTCACCCAGCGGGTGTCCCGCAACCGTCGACGACTCAAGAAGGTGGTGATGCACGATGAACACTGAGCCTCCGCAGGGAGACGACCTGCAGCGCATGCTCGTCTCGATGAAGCAGAACGTCCTCGAACGTGCCACCCCGCTCCCGAAGCGTCGTCGGGGCCGGTCCGGGATCGTCATCGGTGTCGTCGCGCTGCTCGCCGTCGGCACCGCGACCGGCGCCGTCGCCCTGACCCTGTCGCAGCAGAACGCCGACCCGGTCGCCGCTCCCACCCAGACCCAGCAGCCCGAGCCCGCGCCGTCCTCCACGACGCCGAGCTCCGCCCCGATCACGGGTGCCCCCGTCCCGAAGCCCACCCCGACGTCGACACCGACCCCCGCCGCGGCGACCATCCCCACGGACTGTCGCGCGCTCGTCCCCGCCGAGGACTACGACCGCTTCTTCGGTGACACCCCGTACATCCGGGTCGAACCTCCGGAAGAGGGACTCCCGCCGGAGTACACGAGGGCTCCGGGATCTGAGCCGGAGATCGGCCCGGAGACCGCACCGACGAAGCTCTACTGCTTGTGGAAGGACCCGCGGGCGGACATCTCAGGGCTCGCCATCACAGCGGGTACCGGAACGCCGGCGCAGCTCCAGCACGCGGAGGACGACTTCTACCAGGGGTGGACCCCGACCTGCGTCGACGCAGACGGCATTCGCACCTGTCGCCAGACCAAGAAGGACCCGCAGTACGGCACGGACTGGGCCCGGACGATGTACGTCCGTGGTGACACCTGGTTGCAGATCGACCAGTCGAACGTCCCGACCGACGGGCTGCTGGACGCCGTGGTCGGCGAGATCTGGGGGGACTGACGGCCCGGAGGCACGTGGCGGACCCGACCCGTGCCTCCAGTCCGTCGGTGGTCAGATCGTGAGCAGGAACGGTCGCCTCGCGCACCGCGACGCGACCGTTCCTGCTCACGAAGCACACCGAGCGCGCCCAGCGTCACCCCACCCGCGCCGCCACGATGTCGCGCGCCAGCGTCCGGACCGCGCGGCTCGGCTCCGGGGACGTCCGGACCGCCAGGCCGATGCGGAGCGGGTCGACCTCGTCCTCCAGGTCGAGCACCGCCCCGTCGTACCGCACCCCCGAGTCCGGCACGACCCCGACGCCGAGCCCGGCGGAGGCGAACCGGATCACGGCGGGCATGTCGTTCATCTCCGCGACGATGCGCCGACGGATGCCGAGCCGCTCGAGTGCCCCGTCGAGGATGATCCGGTTGCCGAACCCGTGCGCCGTGTCGACGAACGGTTCGTCGGCGAGTTCGGCGAGCGACACCGACGACCGGCCGGCGAGCGGGTGGTCCGCCGCGGTGAACACCCGGAACGGCATCTCCCGCAACGGCTCCACGACGACGCCGGCGGGCACGGTGGGCAGGCCCGTGTAGGCGATGTCGAGCCGCCCGGCGACCAGGTCCTGCACGAGGCCGGTCGTCCCCGACGGCGAGGTCATCAGCTCCACGGCGACGAGCGGGTGCTGCCGCCGGAACCGCTGCAGCACGCCCGTCAGGTCGACGATGTCCATGCTCGTGAAGATGCCGAGCCGCACCCGGCCCCGCAGGTCGGCGTCGTCGGCGGTGGCCAGGTCGCGCATCCGGTCGAGGGACTCGAGCACCGCGCGGGCGTGGGGGAGCAGGTCCTCGCCGGCGGGGGTCAGGACGAGCTGTCGGCCGGTGCGATCGAAGAGCCGCACCCCGAAGCTGCGCTCGAGCGAGGCGATGCCCGCGGACACCGTGGACTGCGCGGCCCAGAGCCGTTCCGCCGCCCGGGTGACGCTGCCCTCGGCGGCGACGGTGACGAACTGGTCGAGCAGTCGGGTCTCCATCGCCTGAGTATCGAGCAGATCGATCGTGCACATCAAGCGCATCCGTTGGACTCGATGAACCGTGAGCGCGATCATCGGAGCATGTCAACCGTCACCGACACCCCGACGGGCACCGTCCCCGCCACCACCGCCGCTCCCGCATCCGCGAGCGACCGTGTCGTCGCCCCGCGCGGACGCCGTGTCCACACCCGTCGGCGCCACGGTTTCGGCTTCTGGGTCGTCGCCTTCGCGTTCCTCGCGGTGATGGCCTTCGCGACCGTCCCCGCACCCCTGTACGTCATCTACCAGGCCCGCGACGGCTTCCCGACCTTCACCACGACGGTGATCTTCGCGGCGTACGGGGTCGGGGTCGTCGGGTCGCTGTACCTGGCGGGACACCTCAGCGACGTGCACGGGCGGCGCCCGCTCATCCTGGTGTCGATCGCGCTCGAGCTGGTCGCCGCCGTGCTGTTCCTGCTCTGGAACGACGTCACCGGCCTCATCGTCGCCCGGCTCGTGACCGGCCTCGGCGTCGGGACGCTGACGGCGACCGCGACGGCGCACCTCGGTGAGCTCCGGGTCCGTGCCACCGGGTCGAGCGACTCCGCGAAGGGCGCGAGCGTCGCCGCCGGAGCCGTGAACCTCGGGGGGCTGTCGCTCGGCGCCCTGGTCGGCGGAGCGCTCGCCGAGTTCGTCGGGCAGCCGCTCATGGTCCCGTACGTGGTGTTCGTGATCGCGCTGGCCGTCGCGTTCGTGCTCGTGCTGGCCGCACCGGAGACGGTCGACCGTCCCGAGCAGCCCGTGGCCTACCGCCCGCAGCGCATGCAGGCGCCGGAGGGGCAGGGTGCCGCGTTCTGGGCCGCCGGCGCAGCCGCGTTCGCCGCGCTCGCCGTGCAGGGCCTCTTCACCTCGGTCGCGCCGAGCTTCCTCGGCACCACGTTCCACGTCACCGACCGCCTGGCGGCCGGGGCCACGACCTTCGGGGTCTTCGCCGCGAGTGCGCTGTCGCAGATCCTCTTCGCCAGACTGTCGCAGCGTGCGCAGATCCGGCTCGGCATGGTGCTCCTGGTCGTCGGCCTGGTCGTCCTCGCCGTCGCCGCGGTCCTGCTGCAGGTCGCCGGGTTCATCGGCGGCGGGGTCGTCGCGGGAGCCGGCGTCGGCCTGCTGTTCCGCGCCGCGATCGGCAGCGCCGCAGCACTGGTCGGCCCGGAGCGCCGGGGCGGCGTGCTCGCCGCCACGTTCCTCATCGCCTACGCCGGGCTCACCGTGCCGGTCGTGGCCGTCGGGGCAGCGCTGCTGGTCATCCCGACGCTCCCCGTCCTGATCGGGTACGTGGTGCTCGTCGCCGTCCTGGCCGTCGTCGCCGGCACCCGGCTGGCCGCGCGCGCCTGACGCGTGGCGGGCCTCCCGTCCGTCCGGAACCAGGTTCCGGACACCGCACCACGCGATCGCGCGGTGCCGTGTCCGGAGCCTGGTTCCGTCGTGCGGTCGAACTCCCGGCATACTGGGCGCGTGCCCCGGAACCGCAACCGTCCCGTGCTCACCGGCGTCGCGGCCGTGGTGGCCGCCGGTCTCCTCGCCGGCGGGTTGTTCCTGACGGCACGGCAGGGCGCGGACGACCCGACCATCGGTGCCGGCTCGGCCTCACGGACGCCGAGCGACGCGCCGACGGCCGCCGGTGACGGCACCGTCACGATCACCCGCACCGGGCCGGACATGCCCGGCAGCACCGCGCTCGGCCGGTGCGACACCACGACCCAGGCGGCCGTCGCGCAGTACGAGACCGAGGCCCTGGGCCGCGTCACCCTGCAGTGCGGCACCGCTGCCCAGGGGTACGAGCACATCCGGGTGCGGCACACCGCCGACTGGCAGGACGTCGTCACCGGGCACGGCTCGCGCGACTGGGACGACGCCATGCTCACCGCGGTGCAGACGGCGCTCGAGGACCCGCGCCCCGGGTTCCCGCTCGACGCCGGCGACGGCAAGGTCTGCTACGCCGCACCCGTCCGGTTCGACGACGGTTCGCGCCCCGACGACGAGCCCTGGGTCAAGGTGATCGTCTCGGCCACCACCGACCGGGTGATCACGGCCTACCCCACGCGCACCGACGACTGCTGACCCGGCACCCGCGGACACCCGTTCTGCGACAGACCACGCGTCGATCACCTGGTGGATCGTCGCGAAGCCGGAGCGACCCCGACCGACGCCCGCACGCCCGAGCGCGGACCCTACGCGTGCACCTCGTACTCGTGCCGCCGGTGCGACACCGGCTCCAACTGGAACGTCGAGTGCTCCACCGGCACGTCGAAGTGCTCCGCCACGCACCGCTGCAGCTCGTCGAGGATCGCCGGGGCGTGCGCCGTCGAGAAGCAGTGGTCGTCGACGACCACGTGCGCGGTCAGGTTCGGCACCCCGGTCGCCACGAGCGTCGCGTGCAGGTCGTGCACCGCGATGACGTGGTCGAGCTCGAGGATGTGACCACGCACGTCGTCGAGGTCGAGCCCCGGCGGCGTCGACTCGAGCAGCACGTTCGCGGTCTCGCGCAGCAGCCGGATCGCTCGCGGCAGGATGAGCAGGCCGATCAGGATCGCGGCGACGGAGTCCGCCCGCTCCCACCCGGTCAGCATGAGCACGATCGCGGCGATGATGACGGCGACTGACCCGAGGGTGTCGTTGAGGACCTCGAGCCGGGCGGCGCGCGACGTGAACCCCTCGCCCGAGGCCCGCAGCAGCACCGCGTAGGCCACCAGGTTGCCGACGAGGCCGACGATGCCGAAGACGAGCAGCGGCCCGGAGTGGATCTCCTCCGGCACGAACAGCCGCTGCACCGCCGAGATGATCACGTAGACCCCGACGGCGAGCAGGATCGCGGCCTGTGCGGTGGCCCCGAGGACCTCGGCCCGCTGGAAGCCCCAGGTGCGCTGCGCGGTCGGGGACCGGCGGGCGAGCCGCGTCGCGACGAGCCCGATGCCGAGTCCGCCGGTGTCGACGACCATGTGCCCGGCATCGACGAGCAGCGCGAGCGAACCCGTGACCACGGCGCCCACGACCTCGGCGAGCAGGATGCCCGCCGAGATGCAGAACGCGATGAGCAGGGCGCGCTCCGAGGCGTGCCCGACGCCGTGCCCGTGGTCGTGTCCCATGTGCGACATCGTAGGGATCCGCACTGACGACATGCCAGGATCGAACCGTGAGCCGGTCGCCCTACGAGCTGTCCACACCGCCGGACGTGCTGGCTCGGCTGCACCCGCGACTCCGCACGTACTTCGGCGAGATCCGGCCCGGGCACGTCGGCCGCGGCGAGGGTGTCTTCGACGTCGTCGGCACCCCACGTCGGTGGCTCTGGCCGGTGCTCGCGGTGTTCGCCCGCGACTCCGTCATGTTCCCGGTCTGGGAGCGGGACGTCCCGTTCGCGGTCGAGAACCGGCCGGCTCGCGTTCGTCGTGGACCCGGCACCGGCCTGGAGGCCCGCCCCGCCGTCCGCGCGCACCGCACCTTCCGGTTCCGCTCCGGGAGCCGCACGATGGTGGACGCCATCACCGCCGAACCGGACGGCCTGGTCGACCACCTCGGTCGCCACGGGCGCGTCAGCGCCCGGCTCCGGACGCAGGTCGACGGGGACGGTCCCGACGCGGGCGCCCTGCGCCTGGTCTCCACGCGTGTGACGTTCCGGGCGCTGGGACGCGAGGTGCGCCTCCCGGCCGCCCTGAGCCCGCGTGTGACGCTCACAGAACGATTCGATGACGAAGCCGACCTGCAGCGCGTGTCCCTGGTGCTCACGGCGCCGGTGCTCGGCACGCTGTACCGGTACGAGGGGGCGTTCCGGTACGAGATCGCGCCGGACACAGAACGGGGATGAGATGAGCGACCAGAAGGGCCGCGTCGTGATCGCGGGAGCGAGCGGCTTCGTGGGGCGGTACCTGCGGGACGCCTTCACGGAAGAGGGGTACCGGGTCGTCACCATCGGCCGGACCGGCGACGCCGTGTGGGGCAACACCATGCGCATCCGGGAACTCGTCGACGGCGCCGCGATGGTCGTGAACATGGCGGGCAAGAGCGTCAACTGCCGCTACGGCCGACGCAACCGTGCGGAGATCATGCGCTCGCGGGTGGACACCACGCTCGAGCTCGCCGAGGCCATCCGCACGTCCGAGCACCCGACACCGCTGTGGATGAACGCCTCGACCGCGACGATCTACCGGCACGCCGACGACCGACCGCAGGACGAAGCGACGGGGGAGATCGGCGAGGGGTTCTCGGTCTCCGTCGCCCGCGCGTGGGAGGACGCCTTCTTCGGCGCCGACCTGCCCGGCACCCGTCGTGTGGCGCTCCGGATGGCGATCGTGTTCGGCGACGGCAGCGCTCTGCTGCCGCTCCTCCGGCTCGCGCAGGCCGGCCTCGGCGGGCCGCAGTACGACGGGCCGTGGGTGCCGACGCGCTCCCGGCTCCGCGCCGGCACGTACCACCACCACCGGCCCACGCACGGTCGGCAGCGCTTCAGCTGGGTGCACATCGCCGACGTCCTCGGGTCGATCCGGTTCCTCCGCGACCACCCGGAGATCGAGGGGCCGGTGAACATCTCGAGCCCGAACCCGTCCGACAACCGCACCGTGATGGCCACCCTCCGCGACGCCGTCGGGCGCCGGTTCGGGGTGCCGACCTGGCGGTGGATGCTCGAGCTCGGGTCGTTCGCGATCCGCACCGAGACCGAACTCGTGCTGAAGAGCCGGTGGGTGGTGCCGACCCGGTTGACCCAGGCCGGCTACGAGTTCCGGTACCCGCACCTGCGCGGGGCGCTCGCCGGGATCATCGCGGAGCGTCGCCAGCACCGGGGCTGAGCGCCGGGTCGAGGTCGCGCGGACTGCCGCTCGCGAGCGGTCTGTGCGGCACGTCGTGCGACCTCGGCGACACGGCAGCGGCGCGTCGTGCGACCTCGTCGACGGGGGCTGGTCGTGGCCCACGGTCGCGCGCCGGTCGTGACGACCACAGCACGGCGGCCACGACGACCGCGCCGGCGAGCACCTCGACCAGGTCGGGCACCTCGCCGAAGGCCACCCACGACGCGAGCACCCCGACCACGGGCACGAGCATCGAGAACGGCGCGACCGTGCTCGAGGGGTAGGCCGCCAGCAGCCGCGACCAGATGCCGTAGCCCACCAGGGTCGCGACGACCACGATGTAGAGCAGGCCGAGGTCCGCGGGCAGCGCGGCCGCCGTGAACGCCGAACCGAGAGCGGTGCCGATGCGGTCCGGGCCCTCGACCACGAGCGACAGCACGACCATCGGGACCGGCGGCACGACGGACCACCACAGGGTCAGGTGCAGCGGGTTCGCGGCCCCCGCCCGCCGGGTCGCGACGTTGCCGATCGCCCACCCGAGCGCACCGCACAGCGCGAGCACGACGGGCAGCAGCGCAGCGGTCTGGGAACGGTGCAGGGCGATCGCGGCGAGGGCGGCCACGGCGACGGTGACCCCGACGACCTGCCGGCCGGTCAGCCGCTCGCGCAGGAACACCCCGGCCAGCACCACCGTGAACGGCGCGGAGGCCTGCAGCACGAGCGAGGCCAGCCCCGACGGCATGCCGGACGCCATGCTGAGGTACAGGAACGAGAACTGCAGCACGCCGAGCCCGAGACCGACGAGCAGCAGCCGCCCGAACGGGATCCGCGGCCGCGGCACGAACAGCAGCGTCGGGACCGCCAGGATCGTGAACCGCAGCGCTGCGAGCAGGAACGGTGGGAAGTGCTCGAGCGCGAGTGCCGTCGCGGGGAAGTTCAGTCCCCAGACCACGGCGACGACGACGGCGAGGAGGCGGTCTCGGGTGGTCATGCTCCTCATCGTCCCGGGCGCGACGTTGTAGGTCCATCGAAACCTTCGCGAACCACGATGTAGGGTCCCTGCATGGTCGACTTCGACGTGCAGCTGCTGGCGGTCCTGCGGGAGCTCGCCGAGCGCGGCAGTGTCACGGCCGTCGCCGAGGCCACCCACCGCACACCGAGCGCCGTCTCCCAGCAGCTGCAGACGCTGCAGCGGCAGGCCGGGGTCCCGCTGGTCGAACGCGTCGGGCGCGGGGTCCGGCTGACCCCGCACGGCGAAGTGCTCGCGGGCCTGGCATCCGGGGTCGCGACCGCCATCGCGCGGGTGGACGCCGCCTGGCAGGAGCACCTCGGCGGCACGACCGGACCGGTGTCGCTGGCGATCTTCCCGTCGGCGGCGGAACTGCTGCTGCCCGGCGTGCTCACCCGGATGCAGGCGCACCCGGGCATCGCGCTGACCCTGGTCGACGTGGACGTCAGCGAGGGGGAGTTCGCACCGCTCGCGGCTGACCACGACGTCGTCGTCGGGCACCGGTCCGACGGCGTCCGACCGGCGGACCAGGGATCGGTCGACACCGTGCCGCTGCTCCGCGAACCCCTCGACGTCGCCCTGCCGCCCGGGCACGCGCTGGCCGGCCGCGCGCGCGTGGGCATCGACGAGGTCGTCGGGGAACGCTGGATCGGCGTGCCGGAGGGCTACCCGATCGACCGGGTGCTGCACGCGATGGCTGCGGCGACGGACACCCCGCCGAGTGTCGCGTTCCGGACGATCCACCTGCCGGTCATCGAGAACCTGGTGGCGGGCGGCCACGGCATCGCACTCGTCCCGCGGTACACGTCGGGGACGCGGGCCGCCGGGCGCTTCCACCTGGCGGAGCTCGCCGACGTCCGTGCCGGACGCCGCATCGAGGCACTGGTCCGCCCCGACCGTGCCGTCCGTCCCGTGGTGCGCACTGTCCTGGAGGCGCTGGTCGCCGTCGCCCTGGACGTCACCACCTGAGACGGTGGCGCCCACTGCCGGGCGCACGCCGCGCCTCCAGGCCGCCTGTCAGCGCACCTGGAACGTCAGCGCACCTGGAACGGCGTGCCGAGCGGCAGGCGCTCCGCCAGCGCCGTGATGTCGGCGTTGTGCATGCGGATGCAGCCATGCGAGGCGGCGGTGCCGATGCTCGACGTGTCCTCCGTGCCGTGCAGCCCGATCTGGCCGGGGCCACCGCCGAACGAGTTGAGCACGTCCGAGAACGCCGTCGTGCCGTACGCGTACGGGCCGTAGCCCTCGTTGGTCGGCGCGAGCAGCTCGGTCAGCGCGAACCGGCCGGTCGGCGACGGGGTGCCGCCGGTGCCGGTGGCGACGGGGTAGCTGTCGACGACCTTGCCGTCCTTGTACAGGTCGAGCGTCTTCGTCGAGCGGGTGACGACGATCGCGTACGGGTCCTCGGTCAGGGTGACGGCGCTGGTCGGCACCCAACCGGTGCTGCCGTTCGGGCGCTGTGCGAGCTGCACCTCCGCCCAGCCGTCCTGCTGGTCGACGACCCGGAAGACGAGCGGGGCACCGGACGCCTGCGGGTTCTCGAGGGTCTGTGTCGCCGTGCCGCCCGCGCTCGCGCTGACCGGGACGGACGCGCCGGTCACGGCAGCGACCGTGGTGCTGGCCGGGGCGTCGAGCGCGTCGACGGGTGCTGCCGACCGCGTCGGCTCCGGTGTCGTCGTGGGGGTGGGCGTCGGTGCCGCGACGGACCGGGTCGGTGTCGGGGCGGGCGCGGCTGACAGGGGACCGAGCGCGACGAACGCGACGGCCCCTGCGCAGACGACGGCCACGGCGGCGGCGATCACAGTCGCACGCCGCCGTGGCTCGGTCGGGAGGATCGGCAAGATCAGCCCGTGAAGTTCGCCGTTCCGGGCACCGGGACGGCGACCGGTGCCGTGCCCGGGTCACCGGCAGCGGCCGGGTCGGCCGTGACGGTGAGCGCGGCCTGCGCGGCCTGCGCCGACGAGGCGCCGACGAGACCGACGCTGTACGCGCCGGCGGTGTTCACGAAGTCGGCGGGCAGGACGATGGTGCCGGAGACGTTGCCGTCGGCGTCGGCGCGGAACGCGACCCCGGGGATGTCGGTGCCCTGGGCGCCGGTGCCGACGCCGGCGCCGACGAGCTCGTTCGGAGCGAAGCCCGAGCCCTGGATGCGGACACCGGTGGTGGTGGCCTCGGTCAGCGTGGCCGTCGGGGTGAGGAGCTCGGCGGCCGCGGTGGGCTGCGGCGTGAAGTACGTCGTGGTGTCGTCGATGCGCAGCGCGGAGATCGAACCGCTGGCGTCGGCGGCGAGGGACTGACCGTTCGCCTCGAGCGGGGCGGCGAGGCTCTTCAGCTCGCTGCTGGGCAGCGCGCTCGGTGCCGGGGTGCCGTCGACGGTCGGGGCCGGGGTGGGCTCGTCGGTCGGAGCGGGCGTCTCGGTCGGCTCGGGCGTCGGCGGGGCCGTGGTGTCGGCGGCGACGTCGATGCCGACGTAGACGACGTACCCGACGACCTGCGCGTCGGCGGCCTCGAGGTCGGCCGTGAGCTCCGTCGTCGACTCGACCTCGCCGGTCGCGGGGTCGATCCAGTTGCTGGTGCCGTCGGAGATGCCGACGCCGTCACCGGTCTCGGGCGCGTCCGTGGCGAAGACCACGGTCTGCGCGCTGGTGTCGCCGCCCTCCTGGACCGCGAGACCGAAGCTCGTCGCGCCGGTGGTCGTCATGCTGATGCCGGCGGCGAGGGCGGGGACGCTGCTCGCGGGCACGGGCTCGTTCAGGCCGCGGACCAGGCCGACGGCCTCGCCCTCGGAGACGGACAGGCCGTCCTCGTCCAGCGTGGCGTGGTCGGTGATCGAACCGCCACCGTCCAGGTCGGTCACGGACGCCCAGTACCACTGGTCGGTCAGCGGGAAGGTGCCGGTCGGCGCGGCGGTGAAGTCGTCGGCCGAGTCGGTCCAGGTGACGATGGCCGAAGCAGCGGTGCTCGTCACCAGGGCGGTCGAGACCGTCGGGACGAGGGCGGCGGAGACGCCGAGCACGGTGGCGCCGACGGCGGCCGCGGTGATGCGAGAACGAAGCACGGTGTGGAGATCCATCCGGTCAGTGGACAGGGTGCATCCACTGCGACGCCCCCCGTGCTGAGATGTACTCAGCGATACGAACCTATCGAACCGCTCAGGATTCCGCACCCCCGGACGCGGATCCGATGACGGACCGACGACCGTCCGGCCGCCGGTCCGTCGTGCTCAGACGTCGAGGTGGTCGACCAGCTCGTCCGCCAGGCCCGTGTAGGTCGCCGGCGTCAGGTTGGTCAGCCGGGCCTTCGCGCCGTCGGAGATGTCCAGACGGTTCACGAACACGATGAGGTCCTGCTGGCTCACCCGCTTGCCCCGCGTGAGCTCCTTGAGCATCGCGTAGGGGTCCTCGATGTTCGACTGCCCGGCGGTGACCTCGGCACGGATGACCGTCTGGATGGCCTCGGCGAGGACCTCCCAGTTGTGGTCGAGGTCGTCGGCGAGCTTGGCCTCGTTCACGGCGATCTCGCCCAGTCCGCGGCGCAGGTTGTCGAGCGCGAGCAGCGAGTGCCCGAACGCGACGCCGATGTTCCGCTGCGTGGTGGAGTCGGTCAGGTCGCGCTGCAGTCGGCTCGTCACGAGGGTCTCGGACAGCGTCGAGAAGAGCGCCGACGAGATCTCGAGGTTCGCCTCGGCGTTCTCGAACTTGATCGGGTTGATCTTGTGGGGCATCGTCGACGACCCGGTGGCACCCGCCACGGGGATCTGCGTGAAGTACCCCATCGAGATGTAGGTCCACACGTCGGTGGCCAGGTTGTGCAGGATCCGGTTGGCGTGACGCACCCGGTCGTAGAGCTCGGCCTGCCAGTCGTGCGACTCGATCTGCGTGGTGAGCGGGTTCCATGTCAGGCCGAGGCCCTCGACGAACTCGCGGGACAGCGCGGGCCAGTCGGCCTCGGGGTCGGCGGCGAGGTGTGCCGAGAAGGTGCCGGTCGCGCCGGAGAACTTGCCGAGGTACTCGCCGCCCTCGATCTGGGCGAGCACGCGCTCGAGTCGGTAGACGACGACCGCGAGCTCCTTGCCGAGCGTCGTCGGGGTGGCCGGCTGACCGTGGGTGTGCGAGAGCATCGGCACGCTCTTCAGCTCGACGGCGAGCGTCCGGAGCTTCTCGAGCACGGCACGGAAGCCGGGCAGCCAGACCTGGTCGACGGTGTCCCGCACGGTGAGTGCGTAGGACAGGTTGTTGACGTCCTCGCTGGTGGCGGCGAAGTGGGTGAGCTCGGCGATCGCGTCGAGCCCGAGCTCGGACAGTCGGCGGCGCACGAAGTACTCGACGGCCTTGACGTCGTGACGGGTCGTCGCCTCGATCTCGGCGAGCTCCGCGATCTGGTCCTGGCCGAAGGTCTCGACGATCCGGCGCAGTGCTGCCTTGTCGTCGACGCTGAGCGGCGAGGTGGTGAACATCGCGTGGTCGGTCAGGAAGATGAGCCACTCGACCTCGACCACGATGCGCGCGCGGTTGAGGCCGGCCTCGGAGAGGTGCTCGCCCACCGTGTGCACGATCGGGTAGTAGCGCCCGTCGAGCGGGCTGATCGGCTGCGGGGGAAGGGGGGTCATGGGGCTCCCTGACGGACTGCCGGCTCGAGCTGGTGGAAGAGCGCCCGGCAGGCCCGTTCGACGGTCGAGAGCACTCGGTCGAACTCGTGCCGGTCCGCGTAGTACGGGTCCGGCACGTCGGCCTGCTGGGGCCAGGCGGCGTCGTACCGCAACAGGAGCGTCACCTTGGCGGAGTCGTCCATGGTCGGGGCCCACGAACGCAGGATGCGCTCGTGGGAGCGGTCGAGTGCGACCACCAGGTCGAGGTCCGGGAACCGGTCCGGGTCGAACTGACGGGCGCGATGCCTGCTGCCATCGTATCCGCGCGCCGCCAGCGCTGCGATCGTGCGCTCGTCGGCGGGTTCGCCGACGTGCCAGTCACCGGTACCGGCCGACTCCACCTGGAACCGGTCGGCGAGACCGGCGTCCGCGGCGATCTGCGCGAACACGACACCGGCCATGGGGGAGCGGCAGATGTTGCCGCTGCAGACGAACGAGACGCGGAACGGGGCGTCGACGTCCTGGGTCATGAGCACATCATGACGCAGGGCGGGGTCCTCCGCGAGGTCCGCCGGGGTCACGCCCGCTGGCGGTTGAGCACCGGGCGGGCGAAGAGCCCGATCAGCCAGGCGAAGACCGCGAGCACGAAGGCACCGACGATGCCCCAGCCGAAGGAGTCGACCTCGAGCCCGAAGCCGAACGCCTCCGAGATCCCCGCGACGATGAGCAGCAGGATCGCGTTCACGACGAACGAGATGAGCCCGAGCGTGAGGATGTAGAGCGGGAACGCCACGATCCGGATGAGCGTTCCGATCACCGCGTTCACGAGACCGAACACGAACGCCACGAGCAGGAAGGTGAGGACGGTCGCAGTGGTCCCGCCGTCGCCGAACGGCGTCACGGAGACGCCGCTGACGATGAGCGTGGTGAGCCAGAGCGCGAGGGCGTTGACGACGAGGCGGACGAGGAATCGCATGCGCCCATGATGCCCTCGTTCCCCTCGTGGGTGCCGTGGGCCTGCCGGTAGCCTGAACCCGTGAGCGAGCAGCGTGTGCACATCCGGCCCGAGGTGGCCGTCCTCCCCGCGTACAAGCAGGGGCGACAGGCGTCCGACTCCGCCTTCAAGCTGTCGAGCAACGAGAACCCGTTCCCGCCGCTCCCCGGGGTCGTCGAGGCCGTGCAGGCCCAGACCTCGTACAACCGGTACCCCGACGCCACCGCCCTCGCCCTGCGCGCCGTGCTGGCCAACCGCTTCGGGCTGACCGCCGAGCAGGTGCACGTCGCCCCGGGCAGTGTCGCGATCCTGCACGAGCTCGCCCGCGCGACCTCCGGCCCTGGTGACGAGATCGTCTACGCCTGGCGCTCGTTCGAGGCGTACCCGGGCGTCGTCACGGTTGCCGGCGCCACGAGCGTGCAGGTGCCGAACCGCGCCGACGGCGGGCACGACCTCGACGCGATGGCCGCGGCCGTCACCGAGCGCACCCGCATGGTGCTCGTCTGCTCGCCGAACAACCCGACGGGGCCGATCGTGACCGCCGCGGAGTTCGACGCGTTCATGGCCGCGGTGCCGCAGTCGGTGCTGGTCGTGCTCGACGAGGCATACGCCGAGTTCGTGACCGACGAAGCCGCCGTGCACGGCCACCCGCTGCTCGCCGCGCACCCCAACCTCGTGGTCCTCCGCACCTTCTCGAAGGCGTACGGGCTCGCCGGCCTCCGGGTGGGCTACGCGCTCGGTCCGGACTACGTGCTCGACGCCGTCCGGGCCTGCGCGATCCCGTTGTCCGTGACCGCCCAGGGCCAGGCGGCGGCGCTCGCCAGCCTGGAACGCGAGGCCGAGCTGCTCGAGCGCGTGACCGAGATCGCCACCCTGCGCGACCGGATCGTCGTCGAGCTCCGGGCCCAGGGCTGGGACGTCCCCGACGCCCAGGGCAACTTCCTCTGGCTGCCGACGGGCGAGCGGACGTCCACCGCGGCGGCCGCGTTCGAGGATGCCGGCATCATCGTCCGGGCCTTCCCGCCAGAGGGCATCCGCATCTCGATCGGCGAGCACGAAGCTGTGGAAACGCTCCTCCAAACAGCCCGCTCACTTGTGGGGGACCTCCAGGTGGCCGACTAGTGCCTGGCGCTACGCTGGCCCGCATGTCATTCCGCGCCGCGGCTCCCGCGACGACCACCGTCCGGCTCCTCGACCCCGAGGGTCGGTTCGTGGAGACCGACGAGAACGCCGAGTTCGCCGCCGCCGCGCGGGCGATCCCCGACGAGACCCTGCTGGCGATGCACCGCCGCATGGTGCTCACCCGTCGGTTCGACCACGCCGGCCACAACCTCCAGCGCACCGGCCAGCTCGGCCTGTGGGTGCCCAGCCACGGGCAAGAGGCGGCACAGACCGGCTCGGCCTTTGCCCTGCGTGCCCAGGACCACGTGTTCCCGTCGTACCGCGAGCACGCCGTCACGATGCACCGCGGCGTCGAGCCGATGGAGATCATCGCGATGTACCGCGGGCAGACCCACGGCGGATGGGACCCGGACCAGCGCGGCAACACGCACATCTCCACCCTGGTGATCGGCTCGCAGACCCTGCACGCCACCGGGTACGCGCTCGGCCAGAAGCTCGACGGCGACGTCGGCACGGGCGACCCGGACCGCGACGCCTGCTCGATCGTCTACTTCGGCGACGGCGCCACCAGCCAGGGCGACGTGAACGAGGCCTTCGTGTTCTCCGCGTCGACCAAGGCGCCGGTCGTCTTCTTCCTGCAGAACAACCACTGGGCCATCTCGGTGCCGGTGTCGGTGCAGTCCCCGACGCCGCTCGTCGACCGCCCGCGCGGCTTCGGGATCCCGAGCGTCCTGATCGACGGCAACGACATCCTCGCCTCCTACACGGCCTCGGTCGTCGCGACCGAGCACGCCCGCAGCGGCCAGGGCCCGGCCTTCATCGAGGCCGACACCTACCGCATCGGTGCGCACACCAGCTCCGACGACCCGAGCCGGTACCGCGCCGACGGCGAGCTCGAGGAGTGGGTCCTGCGCGACCCGATCGTCCGGTCCGAGGCGTACCTGCGCTCGAAGGGTGCGACGGACGAGCAGTTCGCCGCGTTCGACGAAGAGGGCGACGACATCGCCGCCGACGTCCGACGCCGCACCGTCGCCCTGACCGCACCGTCCGTCGACGTCATGTTCGACAACGTGTACCGCGAACCGCACCCGCGGATCACCGAGCAGAAGGCCTGGCTCGCCCAGTACGAGGCCGGCTTCGAAGGGGGCGCCCACGCATGAGCACCACCGAGCAGCTCTTCGACTACACGCTGCGCTCCCACCCGGGCGCCGGCGAGGTCCCGAGCGACCCCACCCCGACCCTGCCGATGGCCAAGGCCCTCAACGCCGGGCTCGCCGCGGCCATGGAAGCGGACGACAAGGTCCTGCTGATGGGCGAGGACATCGGCCAGCTGGGCGGCGTCTTCCGCATCACCGAGGGCCTGCAGGACCGCTTCGGCTCCGAGCGCGTGCGGGACACCCCGCTCGCCGAGGCCGGCATCATCGGCACCGCGATCGGCCTCGCCCTGCGCGGCTACCGCCCGGTCGTCGAGATCCAGTTCGACGGCTTCGTGTGGCCCGGCTTCGACCAGATCACCTCGCAGCTCGCGAAGATGGCGAACCGCCTGCCGGCACACATGTCGCTGCCCGTCGTCATCCGCATCCCCTACGGCGGCCACATCGGCGCCGTGGAGCACCACCAGGAGTCCCCCGAGGCGTACTTCGCGCACACCCCGGGTCTGCGGGTCGTCAGCCCGAGCACCCCGAACGACGCCTACTGGATGATCCAGGAAGCCATCGCGTCGAAGGACCCGGTGATCTTCCTCGAGCCGAAGTCCCGCTACTGGCCCAAGGGCCAGGTGGACCTCGTCGACGGCCACGTCCCGATGCACACGACCCGCGTCGCCCGTACCGGCACCGAGGTCACGCTCGTCGGACACGGCGCGATGGTCGCCACCCTGATGCAGGCGGCGGACATCGCCGAGGCCGAGGGCACCAGTTGCGAGGTCATCGACCTCCGCTCGATCTCGCCGATCGACTGGGAGCCGCTGCTCGCCTCCGTCCGCAAGACCGGTCGCCTGGTCATCGCACAAGAGGCCTCGGGCTTCGTCAGCGTCGGCAGCGAGATCGCCGCGACCGTCGCCGAGCGGGCGTTCTACACGATGCAGGCACCGCCGCTGCGGGTCTCCGGCTTCGACGTGCCGTTCCCGGTGTCGAAGCTCGAGCACCTGCACCTGCCGGATGCCGACCGCATCCTCGAGGCCGTCGACCGCGCCCTCGCCTACTGACCCGTCCGACCGAGCACGACCAGATCCGCGAAGGAGCCGTAGTGGCCGCCGCCGAATTCCCCCTGCCCGACGTGGGTGAAGGCCTCACCGAGGCCGAGATCGTGCAGTGGCGCGTCGCGATCGGGGACGAGATCGCCGTCGACCAGGTGCTCGTCGAGATCGAGACCGCGAAGTCGCTCGTCGAGCTCCCGTCGCCGTTCGCCGGCACCGTCACGGGCCTGCTCGTGTCCGAGGGAGACACGGTCGAGGTGGGCAAGCCGATCATCCGCGTCGACTCGGACGCGTCGGTCGCCTCCGGTGCGGCCCTCACGCCGCCTGCGGAACAGCCTGGAGGCGCGGCGCCCGTCGCCCAGACCGCCCCGGTCTCGCCCATGGTCGCGTCCACCCCGCCGGCCCTTGCCGCCCCGTCGGCCCCGGTCGCGCAGACCCCGCCCGCTCCGGCGCGCGCTGCTGCCCCCGCTCCGGTCGCAGCGGCGCCGACCCCCGCTGCTGCGCCTGCACCGGCGGCGCCGGTGCAGCCGGTCGCCGTCGACGCGACCGTCCAGGGCACCGACGAGTCCTCCGGTGCCGTCCTCGTCGGCTACGGCTCGGCGACCTCGTCGCCCTCCCGTCGCAAGCCGGGCGCCCGCCGGGCCGCAGCGCTCGCGGCCGAGGCGAGCCGCGCCTCCAGTGTGGACACCGCCGCGGCGGCCGAAGCCTCCGTCGACCCGGGCGAGGAGAGCACCGCCGAGGCGATCAGCGCCCTCGGCACGGGCTCCGCGCACAAGCAGAGCACTGCGACCAACGTGCTGGCGAAGCCGCCGATCCGGAAGCTCGCGAAGGACCTCGGCGTCGAACTGACCGAGATCGTCGCGACCGGTCTGGCCGGCGAGGTCACCCGCGACGACGTCATCCGGCACGCGAAGCAGGCCAGCGTCTTCCGGAACATCGAGACGCCCGAGTGGGGTGAGGTCCGCAGCGAGACGATTCCGGTCAAGGGCGTCCGCAAGGCCATCGCCACCGCGATGACCACGTCCGCGTTCACGGCACCGCACGTGTCGCTGTTCGTCGACGTCGACGCGACCCACACGATGGAGTTCGTCAAGCGGCTCAAGGCCTCGCCGACGTTCGCCGGCGTCAAGGTCTCGCCGCTGCTCATCGTCGCGAAGGCCGTCATCTGGGCCGTCCGCCGGAACCGTTCGGTGAACTCGACCTGGACCGACCGAGAGATCATCGTCCACCACTTCGTGAACCTCGGCATCGCCGCGGCGACCCCGCGCGGGCTCATCGTGCCGAACATCAAGGACGCGCAGGACATGTCGCTGCTCGAGCTGGCGGAGGCGCTCGAGGAACTCACCCTGACCGCCCGCGACGGCAAGACCACGCCGAAGCAGATGGCGAACGGCACCGTATCGATCACGAACATCGGTGTGTTCGGCATGGACACGGGGACCCCGATCCTCAACCCGGGCGAGGTCGCGATCGTCGCCATGGGCACGATCAAGCCGAAGCCGTGGGTCGTCGACGGCGAGGTCCGCTCGCGCATGGTGACCACGATCGGTGCGTCGTTCGACCACCGGGTCGTCGACGGTGACGTGGCGTCCCGCTTCGTGCACGACGTCGCCTCGGTGCTCGAGGAGCCCGCGCTCCTGCTCGACTAGCGTCGGTCGTTCCGCTTCGTGAGCAGAAGTGGTCGGGTTGCTTCGAGCCACCCGACCATTCCTGCTCACCATCTGCGGGCTTCCGCAAACGTCGCGTGGTGTTCACACGGATGTCGGGGGTCGGCGGCATGATCGGTGCATGGTCCACCAGCTCCTGACCCCCTCGCAGGAGATCCGAACGGATCGCCTCCTGCTCACCCCGCTGACCCCGGCCGACATCGACGACGTGCACGCGCTCTTCTCGGACGCCCGCACGTGGCAGCACCTGCCCACGGGTCGGCACGTGGCGCGGAGCTCGAGCGTGGACATGGTGCAGCGCAAGATCGGCGGTCGTGCACGCCACGGCCTCGGGTCCTGGGCGGTCCGCACCGCATCCGACCACGCCTTCGTGGGTGTGGGCGGGGTCGACATGACCGCCGGTGGGGTCTGGAACCTCGGCTACCGCCTGGCGCCCGCGGCATGGGGGCAGGGCTTCGCGTCCGAGATCGCCCTCGCTGCCGTGCGTGCCGCCGCCGACACTGCTCCGGACGTCCCGGTGACCGGCCGGGTGCTCACGAACAACCCTGCTTCTGCAGCCGTGCTGCGTCGTGCCGGGCTGTCGCTGGTGTGGCAGGGGGCTCCCGCCGCGCAGAACCGTGCGGCCGCCGGCGTCGAGGGGCAGGTCTGGACCGATCGGCTGCTCTCCGACGAGCAGTTCGCCTGGCTCGTCGCCAACGCCTGACCCGTCAGCGAGCGGGTCCGCCGAGCGTGATGCTCCGTGCGGCGCGCGCTTCGACCGATGACGAGTGTGTCGCGATCAGGACGGCCGCTCCGTCGGCCGCCAGCTCGTCCAGCAGGTCGAGCACCATCGCGGCGTTGCCGTCGTCGAGGGCACTCGTCGGCTCGTCGGCGAGGATGACCGACGGACGCTTCACCAGGAGCCGCGCCATCGCGACGCGTTGCTGCTCGCCGCCGCTGAGTTCGTGGACGCGGTCCGTTCCGCGTCCGGCCAGACCGACACGGCCCAGGGCCTCACCCGTCCGGATGCCTCGGTGTCTGCGCCGTCCGTCCGGCAGGCGAACCACGTCGACGTTCGACTGGACCGTCATGTCGGGTACCAACCCGAAGTCCTGGAACA
The DNA here is from genome assembly GCF_003234305.1 of Curtobacterium sp. MCLR17_055. Lineage (NCBI taxonomy): Bacteria > Bacillati > Actinomycetota > Actinomycetes > Micrococcales > Microbacteriaceae > Curtobacterium > Curtobacterium sp. MCLR17_055. The sequence goes on along the minus strand of NZ_QKSX01000010.1, from coordinate 123,239 downwards.
GGTACCCGAGGTGGCGCCGCCGGATCAGTCGTGCCCGCCGCTCGTTCGAGCCCGCCGACTCTCCGTTGATCCGGATCGTGCCGAGGTCAAGCGCATCGACGTGCCCGATGCAGTCGAGCAGTGTCGACTTCCCGCAGCCGCTCGGCCCGACCAAGCCGACGATCTCTCCGCCCGCCACCTCGAACGACAGGTCGTGCCACAGCGCGCGGCCTCCGCGACGCTTCGATGCGTTCCGTACCTCGATCATCGTGATCCGCTCCCTCGGTTGCGTGCAGTGCTCCGCGCCGTGACGGCCATGACGACGAGGCTCGTGGCGCTCACCGTCGCGAGCGCCACGAGTGCGATCGCCCCGGCGACTCCGGCTGACTGCGCGACCGGGTCGAGCGCCGATCTGAGACCGCTCCCGTCCGGGCGTTGCGACCACCAGGTGTTGACGACGGCGATGACGGCGATCGAGACCAGACCGGCTTCGATCGCCAGCAGGCCAGCGTCGGTGCGGACGGGCGAGACGCCACTGGTGAACTTCGCGAACAGCGCACGGCCGTGACGGCGTCGGTGCGCGATCGTGGCGACCAACCCGAGCATGACGCTGACGGCGAGGGTGCTGACCATGGTGCCCGTCCCGATCGCCACGGTCGTCGCTGCGTGCCGTGCCTGTTCCGCCGCAGACTGACCCACCGCGACGACCGCGCTGAACTCGGCGCGGAGGCCCGACGCGCCGATCGACCGCTCAGCGGCAGCACGGGACGTGAAGACGACGTCTCCGGTCGACAACCACGATCCGAGTTCATCGGCCGAGAAGACGTCGACCGGCGTGGGGACGACCACGATCACGGCATCGTCGAGCCACGCGCGCGACGACGCGTCGTCCGGGTACGAGTAGACCTGCTGGCGGGCCAGCGTGCCGCCGGTGACGTGCTCGAGGAGGGCGTCGGGTGCATCCCGCAACTGCCAGTCGGTCAGACCCTCGACGAGCCGCTCGCGGGAGAGCTCACTGTCGGCAGGCATCCACACGGCGATCTCCGCGCCGTCGGTGGTGATGCGGGCCCCGTCCTCGGAACGGACGTCCTGCAGGGCGAGGTAGCCCTGGTCGACGACGAGCGCAGGAACCATCGACTTCCCTCGGCCACTCGACACCTCGACCGCAGCGGCGAGGAACGCATCACGCCGCTCGAGTGCCCCGCCGGCGAAGTCACCGATGCGGTCCCAGTAGGCCTGCTCCTCGACCGGGCGGGGATCAGGGGTGACCCAGAGCTGGACGGTTTCGCCGGCCGCCCGAAGATCCCGTTCTGCCGTTCCCTGTCGCGCGGTGGTCACCGCCCCGGTCAGTTCGAAGACGGCCGCGACGAGCAACAGCAGCGCGGGCACCCGTGCGATCTGTGCGACGAGCAGGAGCGCGCCCGCTGGTCGAGCGCCCCGCAGTGCGCCGGCCAACGGCTGTCGACACGCGAGCACCGTGCCGATCGTGTGCGCGACGACGACCGGAACGAGCAGCCCCACGCAGAACACGGAGGTCGCGGCGGCGAGGGTCGCCGCCGAAGCGAGCCCGTTGTAGAACCAGAGCCCGATGGCGGCGACGGGTGCTCCGATGGCGAAGACGAGCACGGCGGTCCGGAGCTCAGCCAGCTCCTGGACGACGATGGCGGCTGTGGTGTCTCCGTGCAGTCGGCGGACTGCGCTGCGGCGAGGGGCCCCGACGGTCGTCATCAGGCAGAGCGCCACGCATCCCGAGACGAGTGCTCCGACCAGGGCCAAGGTCTGATCCAAGCCGTCGGTGACGCCGATGCGTTGCAGGAGCGGCACGCGCTCCACGCTGACCTCGTACCCGGCGTCTGTCAGTGCGCTCACGACGGCTCGCCGAGCGTCGTCGTCCCCGAAGACCGAGTACGAGCCGGTCGGGTCGAACTGGTCGAGTTCCGACATCGGACGGACGGTGGTGGCCATCGACCTCGTGAAGTCCTCGTACCCGTCGAGGAGCCAGCCGGCACCGCGGCTCGAGGGCGCGTCGGTGACGAGCGCCACGCGCCGCGTCGTCGGAGCTTCGCGGTCCGCCACCACCCGTGCGATCGTCGCGTGCTCGGCCTCGGCGACCTGCTCGAGTGCGGTCGCGACCCGCTGGTTCGATCCGGTCTCAGCACCGGCGGCAGCGGTCACCACGGACGAGGCGCCCACGATGCCGGCTTCACTGACCTGCACCAGGCCGATGAAGCCCAGGACGGAAGCCAGGAGGGGCGGGACGAGGTAGGCGAGCGTCACCGATCGGATGTTCATGGTCCCCCTTGCGGCGAGCGTGAGCCGGAGCGGACGGTCTCTCGGACCGCCCGCTCCCGGTCTCAGCAGTTGTGGTAGTACGCCTTGTTGCCGCTGCGCGCCTTCGGTGTCATCGCCATCGCGTACCGGCCGCCTGGCACGTTCGTGACGCGCTTCGACTTCTTGCCGACCGCGGTCGCGCCGTGGCACCGCTTCTCGCGGAAGTAGTTCGACCAGGTGTCGTCCTTGCCGACGCCCCACTGCCAGAAGCTCCCGCCCCCGCCGTCGTTGTCGGTACCGATGCCCCTGGTCTCACCGCTCGCACTTGCGCCGGAAGCAGCGACGGCCACTCCGCCGGCTTCCGACCCTGATCCCATGACCTCGAACTGCGCAGCTGATGCCGCCGTCGCAGTGCCCGTGATCAGGCCGACGGTGAGACCGAGGCCGACGAGCATCTTCGTTCTGGACTTGTGCATGACTGTTTCCTCCCATGTGCCCCCCGATGAGGCTCGACCGATCGTGGCAGCGGCCCAAGACTGATGTCAAGGATCTGAAATTCGTGTTTCACAACGACTGCTACGGGTGGCGTTGGTCTTCCCGGCCTGACTCGCTACTGTGATGGGCACTGGTCATGTCCGCGCATGACCACCGCCCAGGACCAGCAACGGAGCACGAGGGACGCATGACGAGCCGCATCACCGAGGGTGCCGAACCGAAGCACCAGCAGCTGCGGCGCATCCTGCTCGACCTCGTCACCACGCGACTGGCTCCCGGTGCTGCGATCCCGTCCGAACGGCAGCTCATCGCCGAGTACGGCGTCTCGCGGATCACCGTGCGTGAAGCCCTCGGGCAGCTGGTGAACGAGGGCTACCTGGAGCGCGTCCGCGGCAAGGGCACCTTCGTGGCGCACCGGCCCGTGCAGTCGACGCTGCACCTCGCCTCGTTCACCGAGGAGATGCGGGCGATGGGGCACGAACCGACCACCGTGGTGCTCGTGCGCGAAGAGCGGGTACCGCCGGCCGACACCGCCGCAGCCCTGCGGATCGATCCGGACGTGCCGGCCTTCCACGTGAAGCGCCTGCGGATGGCTGACGGCGCCCCGGTGTCGATCGACGACGCCTGGCTCGTGGCCGACGCGTTCCCGGGTCTGCTCGACCACGACCTGTCGGGGTCGGTGTACTCGATCATCGCCACGGAGTACGGCACCCCGATCGACCGCGCGCAGCAGACCGTCGCGGCGAACCCGGCGGCCGACGACGTCGCGACGCTGCTCGGGACGAAGACCGGAGCGCCGGTCCTCGAGTTCGACCGGGTGTCGTACGCGGGGGAACGACCCGTGGAGCACACCCGCAGCTGGTACCGCTCGGACCGCTACCGGGTGCAGATGGAGGTCACCGCGACCCCCGCGGTCGCGTAGTCCGGCCAGCAACGCGAAAGCGACTGTGCGCCGCGGGTGTTCCGCAGTACACAGTCGCTCTCGAAGGGGGAAGTGGCCCTAGACCTCGAAGAGGGTGTCGCCGTCGAGCACCGTGGTGCCGACCGTCCCCTGGTCGACGCTGTCCGGCGTCGAACCGAGCACGACGACCGGGCAGATCGGCGAGTACCCGGCGGCCGAGATGACCGAGGGGGTGAACCGGACGACGGGGTCACCGGCGGTGACGGTGTCGCCCTCGGTCGCGAGGAGCTCGAAGCCCTCGCCGGAGAGCTTCACGGTGTCGATGCCGACGTGCACCAGGACGTCGGTGCCAGCGGCGCCCTGCAGGGCGAACGCGTGCGGGTGCAGCTTCACGATGGTGCCGTCGACCGGTGCCACCGCGGTGACCGCGCCCTCGACGCCCGTGGGGTCGACCGCGACGCCGGCGCCGACGAGCTGCCCGGCGAACACCGGGTCGGGCACGTCGGCGAGGGCGACGACCGGGCCGCCGAACGGGGTGCGGACGACGGTCACAGTTCGTCCTGGATGTCCTGGGCGAGGTTGTCGGCGACCGTGCCGACGATGACCTGCCAGCCGGTGCCGCCACCGATGACCGCCTGGGCTCCGGCTGCCTGCAGGGCGGCCTTGTCGACCAGGTCCCCGTCCTCGACCTCGACGCGGAGGCGCGTGATGCAGCCCTCGACCTCTTCGATGTTCTCGGCACCGCCGAGTGCGGCGATGATGTCGGCTGCCTTGATGTCGGCCATCGTTTCCTCCTCGTTAAGGGTTTGCGTCGCAGGTTGACACCGGACCGCTCTCGGATCAGACTACGGAACTGGTCATGACCGGACAGGACCGGACCTGGCGACACCGCCGAGGTTACCTGCGCTGGCTGCACGACTCAACTCACCCCGACAGCTCCACCCAATGACGAGAGGACCTCCGATGAGCGCCACCACTGCCACGGATGTGCCGGAGAAGAAGAAGCCGAAGAAGCAGTCACGGCTGTTCGCACAGGCCCAGCGCCTCGGACGGAGCCTGCTCCTGCCGATCGCGGTCATGCCGGCGGCGGGCATCCTGAACCGCATCGGTCAGCCGGACCTCCTCGGCGCGATCCCCGGCTTCGAGACCGGCGCCGGAGTCATCTCAGCTGCCGGCCAGGCGATCTTCACGTGGCTCCCGCTGCTGTTCGCGGTGGGCATCGCGATCGGCTGGGCGAAGAAGTCCGACGGCACCACCGCGCTCGCTGCGGTCGTCGGCTACATGGTCATGTACGAGGTGTTCGCAGTGATGTCGCCGGTCGTCCTCGCCGGGGTCAAGAACGCCAATGGCGAGCAGGCCACGATCAACTACGGGGTGCTCGGCGGCATCGTGATGGGGCTCGTCTCCGCCGTGATGTGGGAGAAGTTCCACCGCACGAAGATGCCCGACTTCCTCGGGTTCTTCTCCGGTCGCCGCCTGGTTCCGATCCTGACGGCCGCTGCGGGTCTCGTCATCGCCGTCGCGATGTCGTTCGTCTACCGCTACTTCGACATCGCACTGACCGCGGCCGGCACCGCCGTCGCCGACAACGCCGTGATCGGCGGCGGCATCTTCGGCTTCGCGAACCGCATGCTCATCCCGATCGGGCTGCACCAGCTGCTCAACTTCTTCCCGTGGTTCCAGCTCGGCAGCTTCACCAACGCGGCCGGCGACCTCGTCCACGGTGACATCCCTCGCTTCCTCGCGGGCGACCCGACCGCGGGCATCTTCCAGACCGGCTTCTTCCCGATCATGATGTTCGCGCTGCCCGCCGGTGCCCTCGCGATCTGGCGCAACGCCAAGCCGCAGAACCGCAAGCTCGTCGGCGGCATCATGATCTCCGCCGCACTGACCTCGTTCGTCACGGGCATCACCGAGCCGCTCGAGTACTCGTTCATGTTCGTCGCGTTCCCGCTGTACATCATCCACGCGGTGCTCACGGGCACCTCGCTCGCCCTGGTGAACGCCCTCGGGATCCACGACGGGTTCTCGTTCTCGGCCGGCGCGATCGACTACGTGCTGAACTTCGGCAAGGCGGACGGGGCGATCTGGCTCATCCCGATCGGCCTCGGCTACGCGGTCGTGTACTACTTCCTGTTCAGTTTCGTGATCAAGAAGTGGAACCTCCGCACCCCCGGGCGTGAAGAGGACACGATCGCCGAGAACACGATCGACGCGGCCACCAAGCCGTAGACGCGAGCGTCTCCATGACGGGAGGCCCGGTGCCAGCTGGCACCGGGCCTCCCGTCCGTCTCCCGGTCGCGCTGAGAGCCTTCATAGCGGTTTTGACAATCGTTATCAGTAGGCGTTAGCGTCGTGCCATGCACAACCGCCTCCTCGCCCTCCCGCTCGTCGCCGGCGCCGCCGCGCTCGCCCTGACCGGGTGCGCCACCTCGTCCGCCTCGGGGGAGGCCAGCGGTGACGGCACGGTCAACGTCGTCGCCTCCACCAACGTCTACGGCTCGATCGTCAAGACCATCGGTGGCGACGCCGTCACCGTGACGAGCATCCTGAGCGACCCGTCGCAGGACCCGCACTCGTTCGAGTCGAGCGCCCGCACGCAGCTCTCCGTCTCCAAGGCCGACCTGCTCATCGAGAACGGTGGCGGGTACGACGACTTCATGACGACGCTCGCGAACGCCTCGGACACCAAGGCGGACACGATCAACGTCGTGAAGCTCTCCGGCCTCGACAAGGGCGGCAGCGCCGAGTTCAACGAGCACGTCTTCTACAGCTACCCGACGATGGTGAAGCTGGTCGAGGCGGTCACGAAGGACCTCAGCGCGCTCGACGAGAGCGGCAAGGACGCCTTCGAGAAGAACGCCGCCACGCTCACCACCAAGCTCGAGGACCTCGAGTCCCAGACCGACGCCGTCAAGAAGCAGGACTCCGGCGACAAGGTGGCGTACACGGAGCCGGTGCCCGGGTACCTGTTCGACGCGATGGGGCTCGAGAACGAGACCCCGCCGGACTTCTCCGAGGCAATCGAGGAAGGCGACGACGTCCCGCCGGCGGCCCTCCGCGACACCCTCGCGCTGTTCACCGGCAAGCGCGTGCAGCTCCTCGCCTACAACAACCAGGCGTCCAGCCCCGAGACCGAGCAGGTCCAGAAGGCGGCCGAGCAGAACGACATCCCCGTCGTCGGTGTCACGGAGACGCTCCCCAAGGGGCAGGATTACGTCTCGTGGCAGCAGGCGAACATCGACGCGGTGAAGGCAGCGCTCCAGAAGTGACGACCTCGACCGCAGCAGCGGCGACCCCCAGCCCGGCGACCACCACGGTGGACGACCGGGCTGCGGCTCGTCCGGTCCTCGCGCTCCGCGACGCCGGGTTGTCCTACGGCGCCCGGAAGCTCTGGGCAGGCCTCGACCTCGACCTCGCGCCGGGGGAGTTCGTCGCGGTCCTCGGTCCGAACGGCGCCGGCAAGACCTCACTGCTCCGCACCGTCCTCGGGCAGCAGCGGCTCACGAGCGGCACGATGTCGTTCCTCGGGCAGCCGGTGCACCGCGGCCACCGGAAGATCGGCTACATCCCGCAGCAGCGCCTGATGGAGGCGGGGACGCCCCTGCGCGCGCGGGACATGATCGCCCAGGGCGTGACCGGGCACCGGTGGGGCATCCGACGTGCGTCGAAGGCCGACCGGATGCGCATCGACCGGGTCCTCGACGAGGTCGGCGCCACCGCCTTCGCGGACGCCCCCGTCGCCGAGCTCTCCGGCGGCGAGCAGCAGCGCACCCGCGTCGGGCAGGCCATCGCCGCCGACCCCGCCCTGCTGCTGTGCGACGAACCCCTCATCTCGCTCGACCTGCGGCACCAGCGCGGGATCACCGAGCTCATCGACCGTGAGCGCCGACAGCGCGAGGCTGCCGTGCTCTTCGTGACGCACGACGTGAACCCGATCCTCGACGTCGTCGACCGGGTGCTCTACATCGCCGGCGGTCGGTTCCGGATCGGTTCGCCGGACGAGGTCCTGCGCGCCGACGTGCTCAGCGACCTGTACGGCACGCCCGTCGACGTCGTCCGCACCATGGGACGCATCGTCATCGTCGGGGCCAACGAGGCCCACGAGCACCACCCGGGCGAGGTCGACCCGCACGCCGACCAGCCCGACGAAGGGCGGATCTGATGGACCTGCTGTCGACCGTCTTCTCGTTCCAGGACTACGGCGAGCTCCTCGTGCTCGTGCAGAACTCGATCTGGGCCGGCGCGGTGCTCGGCATCGTCGGCGGCCTCATCGGCCCGTTCGTCGTCGCCCGGAACATGCCGTTCGCCGTGCACGGCATCTCAGAGCTCTCGTTCGCCGGGGCCAGTGCCTCGCTGCTGCTCGGGGCGAACGTGGTGTCCGGCTCGCTCGTCGGGTCGGTCATCGCCGCCCTGCTCATCGGTCTCCTCGGGTCGCGTGCCCGGGAACGCAACTCGATCATCGCCGTCCTCATGCCGTTCGGGCTCGGGCTCGGCATCCTCTGCCTGGCGCTCTACAAGGGCCGGGCCGCCAACAAGTTCGGGCTGCTCACCGGGCAGATCGTCTCGGTCGACAACCCGCAACTGACGTTCCTGATCGTGGTCGCCGCGATCGTCGTGGCGACGCTGCTCGTCATCTGGCGCCCGCTGATGTTCGCCTCGGTCGACCCCGACGTGGCTGCGGCCGCGGGGATCCCGGTGCGGACCCTCGCGATCGTGTTCATGCTCGTGCTCGGACTGGCCACCGCCGTGTCGGTGCAGATCGTCGGTGCGTTGCTCGTGCTGTCCCTGCTCGTCACCCCGGCGGCCGCTGCCCTGCGCCTGAGCTCGCACCCGGTGGTCGTGCCGGTGCTGTCGACGGTGTTCGCGGTGACGTCGGTCGTCGGGGGCATCCTGCTCGCACTGGGCGGCGGCCTGCCGATCAGCCCGTACGTGACGACGATCTCGTTCGCGATCTGGGTGGTCTGCCGGATCATCGGGTCGCGACGCGACAAGCGGGGACGCAACCGCGTCGCCGGCCGGAGCCAGCGTGGCGGGGGCGAGCCGGGCCTCCAGGCAGGGACGACGTCGACAGCCGGTCGGAAGGAAGAGGTGTCAGCATGAACGCCGTGCAGAAGACCAAGCGGAACACGTGGCAGCGCGAAGCGGTGCGCGGAGCCCTCGACTCGACCGAGGGGTTCGTGAGTGCGCAGGCGCTGCACCAGCACCTGCGGGACGAGGGATCGACCATCGGTCTGGCCACCGTCTACCGGGCGCTCGCCGACCTGGCCACCGAGGGTGATGCCGACTCGCTGCAGCAGGACGGCGAATCGCTGTACCGGGCGTGCACGACGGACGCACACCACCACCACCTGATCTGCCGGAACTGCGGCCGGACCGTCGAGATCGAGGCGGACCCGGTGGAGCAGTGGGCGCAGGACGTCGCCGCCGCCAACGGGTTCACCAACGCCAGCCACGTCGTCGACATCTTCGGCGAGTGCGCCGTCTGCACGGCCGCCCGCGCGACCGCCGCCACCGACGAGTAGCCTGCCCCGCATGCACGTCATCCTGGTCCCCGGGTTCTGGCTCGACGCGAGCGCGTGGGACGACGTCGCCCCGGTGCTCCGCGAGGCCGGGCACTCGGTGCAGGCGGTCACCCGCGACGGCGACACGCTCGACGAACAGGTCGCCGCGTTGGTCGCGATCCTGGACGACGTCGCGTCCGCCGACGAACCCGTCGTGCTCGCCGGACACTCGGGTGCCGGGCCGATCGCGTACATGGCCGCCGACCAGCGCCCGTCGCTCGTCGCGCACCTGCTCTACGTCGACACGTTCCCGGGGCCCGAGGGTGGGTGCGTCAACGACGAGCTGCCCGTGGTCGACGGGGTCGTACCGCTGCCGTCGTGGGACATCTGGGAACCCGCCACCGTCCGGGGCATGACGCCCGAGGTCCGGCAGGACGTCGAGCACCGGGCGATCCCCGAGCCGGCCTCGGTGCCGTCGGACCGGTTCCACTACGCCGACCCCGCACGGCACACGATCCCCGCGACGATCATCACCTGCGAGATCCCCGCCGCCGAGCTGCTGGCGATGGTGGCGGACCACCAGGCCTGGGCGGCGGAGCTCGTCGCGACCGAGGAGCTCTCCATCGTCGGGCTCGAGACCGGCCACTGGCCGATGTTCACGGCGCCGCAGCAGCTCGGGGAGCTGATGGTGCAGGCGCTCGCGCCCAAGCCGACGCAGGCGCCGTAGGCTCGGCGCCGTCGAGTGAGCAGAAGACGTCGGGTCCGCCTCCGGCACCCGGCGTCTTCTGCACACTCGAACGCCGTGGGGGCGACCAACGGGGCCACGTGAGCGGGGCGGTCGGCCGCCACGGGCCTCCAGGCCTGGAGGCGCGGCTTGCGACACGCCCGGTCCTCGCGTAACGTGGACCCCTGGTTCTCCGCGTCCGCGCGGCGGGCCCGTTGTTCCAAGCCCTCCGACCGTCGCGAACGCCGCGGTCGCGCGGTGTCCGGCTCTCCTTCGACAGGGGATGCGGACCTGGGCGGTGCACACAACCCCCTCGCACGGCCACCCCGGTGGCACTGCGCGTGTGCACCAGGCAAGTGAACTTGGGTGCGGCCGTCCGGTCGCACGGTACTCAGGAGGAAACCATGGCAGCAGTGTGCCAGGTGACCGGCGCCGTTCCCGGCTTCGGTCACAACATCTCGCACTCGCACCGCCGGACGAAGCGTCGCTTCGACCCGAACGTGCAGAAGAAGACGTACTACGTGCCCTCGCTTCGTCGTAACGTCACGCTCACGCTCAGCGCGAAGGGCATCAAGGTGATCGACGCACGTGGCATCGAGTCCGTCGTCAAGGATCTCCTCGCCCGTGGGGAGAAGATCTGATGGCGAAAAAGGGTCAGGACATCCGTCCGATCATCAAGCTCCGCTCGACGGCGGGCACCGGGTTCACCTACGTGACCAAGAAGAACCGTCGGAACAACCCCGACCGACTCGTGCTCAAGAAGTACGACCCGGTGATCCGCAAGCACGTCGACTTCCGTGAGGAGCGCTAAGCATGGCGAAGAAGAGCAAGATCGCGAAGAACAACCAGCGTGCCGTCATCATCGCGCGCTACGCCGAGCGTCGTCTCGAGCTGAAGAAGGCCCTCGTGGACCCGAACGGCACCGACGAGTCGCGTGAGGCCGCCCGCGTGGGCCTGCAGAAGCTGCCCCGCGACGCATCGCCCATCCGCTACCGCAACCGCGACGCCATCGACGGCCGCCCCCGTGGCCACCTCGGTGAGTTCGGCATCAGCCGTGTCCGTTTCCGTGACATGGCCCACCGCGGCGAGCTCCCCGGCATCACGAAGAGCTCCTGGTAAGCACTCGCAGTACACGACGCCCCGTCACCTCCTGGTGGCGGGGCGTTCGCTGTGTACGGGGTACATGCGAGCCGTCATTCGTCACATCTGCCCCTCCAGCACCCCCTCGGAGCCCCGACAACCCCGGAAATCCGGGCGAGTCGGCGGTTTTCACCCCCGGCGGCTGGTAGGTTCAACTCCGGTTCCGCCGGGCCCTCGGCCCACTGGCACCGTGGCACGGGGCAACCGCTCCGGGCGCCGGACGACACGTGCGTCCGACCGATACTGCAAGAAGTCCGAGGAGGACATCCATGGCTGACAAGTCACTGAACCGCACCGAGCTCGTCGCTGCCGTCGCCGCTGAGTCCGGCCAGAGCCAGGCCACCGTCAACGGCGTCGTCGACGCGCTCTTCAGCGTCGTCTCGTCGTCCGTCGCCGACGGCACGAAGGTCACGATCCCCGGTTGGATCGCCTTCGAGAAGACGCACCGCGCCGCCCGCACCGGCCGCAACCCGCAGACGGGTGACGCCATCGAGATCGCCGCGAGCGACTCGGTCAAGGTCAGCGCCGGCTCGAAGCTCAAGGCTGCGGTCAAGTAAGACTGTTCCGCGCATCGGGAGGGACGGCTTCGGCCGTCCCTTTCGTCGTTCCCGGGGCGCGCGGGCGCGTGGTGCGCGGGTCCTGGCCTGGAGGCCCGTGCCGGTTTGCACAGATCGGCCCGCCCCGTCCGTCGGCCGGGTGGGCACCGCCTAGGCTTGACGGGTGAATCGGATCGCGCGCATCGCCGGTCCCGCCGTGCTCCTGCTCGTCGGGTTCGTGGCGCTGCTCACGGCACTCGTCATCGGTGGGGGCGCGAACCCGGCGCTCATCGCCGACCCGGGGCCCGTCGTCCGCTTCGGGCTGCCGATCGCCCGGCTCGTCGTCGACCTGTCCGCGGCCACCACGATCGGTGGGCTCGCGCTGGCGACCGTCGGCCTCTCGCGCTCCGGCCCCGAGTGGAACCGCGCGATCGACGTCGCCGCCGGGGCCAGTGGCGTCTGGACGGTCGCATCGGCCGTCGCCACGTTCTGCACGTTCCTCAGCGTCGCCGGTTCGCGCATCAGCATCGACGAGCAGTTCGGGCAGTCGATGGGGGTCTTCCTCACCGGCACCGAGCTCGGGCTCGCCTGGCTCGTGACCGTCCTCGTCGCCGCGGCCGTCACGGTGCTGTGCTTCGCCGTCCGTTCGCGGGGCATGGTGGCCCTGACCGCCGCGGTCTCGATGATCGGCCTCATCCCGCTCGCGCAGCAGGGCCACGCCGCGGGCACCGCCAGCCACGACGCCGCCGTGACGGCACTGGGGCTGCACCTGGTCGGTGCGGCGCTGTGGGTCGGTGGGCTCGTCACGCTCGTGCTGCTGCGCGGGGTGCTGCCCGGCGACCGGCTGCCCGCGGTCGTGGCCCGGTACTCGAGCATCGCCCTCGGCTGCTTCGTGCTCGTCGCCGTCTCGGGCACCGCGTCGGCGCAGATCCGCGTCGGGGCGCTCTCGAACCTGTTCACCCCGTACGGCACGCTCGTCCTGGTGAAGATCGGTGCGATCGTCGCCATCGGGGTCCTCGGCGCGGTGCAGCGCCGTCGGGCCATCCGTGCGCTGACCACCTCGCCCGGTCGGCAGCGGCCCTTCTGGACCCTCATCGTCGTCGAACTCGCGGTGATGGGTGTGGCGTCGGGGTTCGCCGCGGCACTCGGACGGACCGCCACCCCGGTCGACCAGATCGCCCTGAGCAAGACCACCGACCCGAGCCCGGCGGAGCTCCTGACCGACGACCTGCTGCCGCACGCGCCCGGTGCATGGGGCTGGCTGACCCAGTGGAACATCGACCTGTTCTGGCTGATGGCCGCCGTGCTGCTCGCCGCGACGTACGTGGCCGGCGTCGTGCGACTGCGGCGGAGCGGCGTGCGGTGGCCGGCGCGACGCTCGATCGCCGCGGCCCTGGCGATCGTGTCCCTGGTGGTCGCGACCTCGGGCTCGCTCCACCAGTACGACCGGTTCCTGGTCTCGGCGAACGTCGGTGCCCACGTGCTGCTCGGCCTGGTGGTCCCCGCCCTGGTGTGGGCGGCGGCACCCGTCGCCCTGATCCGCGCCGCCGTGCACCCCCGGAACGACGACAGCACGGGGGTGCGTGAGTGGACCGGCGTCATCGTCGAGCACCCCTCCGTGCGGTACCTGGCCCAGCCGTTCCCCGCGTTCCTGCTCGCGGCGGCCCTGTGGTGGGCCTTCTTCGCCACCGACGCCGTCCGCTGGTCGGTGAGCGACCCCACCGGTCGTACCGTCAGCGACGCCGTGTTCCTGCTGGTCGGGCTGCTGGCCGTCCCGACGCTCTGCACACCGATCCCTGCCGGGCACCGCCGCCCGACCACTGCTGCCGCCGTCGTCCGGATCGTCGGGGCGGCGGTGATCGCGGCGGGCATCGTCTCGCTCGGGATCGCGATGCGCGGGCCGCTCGGGCTGCTGCAGGCATCGTGGTTCGGCGCGATGGGCCGGACGTGGGGGCCCGATCCGCTCGTCGACCAGGCCCGGGCGGGCCTGGTGCTGATCGTCGCCGGCGTGCTGCTCCTGGTGACCGTGGTCGTGGTGGTGCTCGTGCGGCTGCGGCGTGACGGGGGAGACCCGGCCCACGCCGTTGACGCAGTTGCTGACGGCGACGCAGCTGTGGCCGGTCCGACCGCCGCCGCCGAGCCCGCTTCCCGGGTTGACCAGGACGACCTGGACTTCGACGACGGCAGCGACGACCTCGAACCCTCGCCCGGAGCGGACGCCCGATGAGCATCGAGCTGAGCGACGAACAGCGCGCCGTCTTCGAGTACATCGAGCACACCCGAGACCACGTGTTCATCACCGGCCGGGCCGGCACGGGCAAGTCCACGCTCCTCAACCACCTGTCGTGGAACACCGAGAAGCAGGTCGTCATCTGCGCCCCGACGGGGGTCGCCGCGCTCAACGTCGGCGGCCAGACGATCCACTCCCTGTTCCGGCTGCCGATCGGGCTCATCGCGGACGCCGAACTGCGGCAGGGCCCGGACACCCGCAAGCTCCTCAACACGATCGACACCCTGGTCATCGACGAGGTCTCGATGGTCAACGCCGACCTGCTCGACGGCATGGACCGCTCGCTCCGCAAGGCCCGCGGTCGGCAGTTCGAGGCGTTCGGCGGCGTGCAGGTCGTGATGTTCGGCGACCCGTACCAGCTGCCCCCGGTGCCCGGCGACGCCGACGAGCGCGCCTACTTCACCGACCACTACCGGTCGATGTGGTTCTTCGACGCCAAGGTGTGGCTCGAGGCCGAGCTCAACATCATCGAGCTCGCCACGGTGCACCGGCAGCGCGACGACGCCTTCGCCGCGATGCTCACCGCCGTCCGGCACGGTCGGGTCACCGCGGACATCGCCGAGCAGCTGAACACCGCCGGGGCGCGTCCGGCTCCGGACGACGCCATCACCCTGGCGACCCGCAACGACACGGTCGCCCGGATCAACAAGGCCGCCCTCGAACGGCTGCCCGGCAAGGTGAAGACCGCCAAGGCCGACGTGAACGGGGACTTCGGCGGACGGAACTTCCCGGCCGACGAAGCCCTCGAGTTGAAGCCCGGCGCGCACGTGATGTTCCTGCGCAACGACGCCGACCAGCGCTGGGTGAACGGCACCCTGGGCATCGTGACGGCCATCCGCGACACGGTGTGGGTCGACGTCGACGGTGAATCGTTCGAGGTCCAGCCGTCGGTGTGGGAGAAGTTCAAGTACTCGTACGACGCGGACAAGAAGGAACTCAAGAAGGACACCGTCGGGGAGTTCCAGCAGTTCCCGCTCCGGCTCGCCTGGGCCGTGACCATCCACAAGTCGCAGGGCAGCACCTACGACCGGGCCGTGGTCGACCTCGGCAACCGGGTGTTCAGCGCGGGCCAGACGTACGTGGCGTTGTCGCGGCTGACCTCCCTCGAGGGGCTGTTCCTCACCCGGCCGCTCCGGCCGCAGGACATCATCGTCGACCTGGACGTCCGGCGCTTCATGTCCGAGGCGCCCCGCATCGTCGCCACCGAGCTCGAGGCCCCGAAGAAGCAGCCGGACGCCGACTCCGATGCCGACTCCGACGCCGACTGACGCGTCCGACTGACCCGTTGGGTCCGCTTCGGCCACACGCCGCCGGGCACGCGCGGCTGCATGCCCGGACGCACACTGCCGAGCGGTCACGGCTCCCCGTCGGTCCTGCGCCGAGCGGTCACTCGTCGTCGCCTGGACACTCCGCATCCGACAGTTCTTGACCGGCCGACGCACCTGAGCGGGGAGTCGTGACCGCACGACACCCCCGCCGGACGACACCCCCGCCGGACGACACCGCCGCCGGACCACCCCGCCGCCCCGCCCCCGCGCACGCGACGACGCCCGCCTGCCGGAGCGGCAGACGGGCGTCGGGAGTGCAGTCGAGCGGGTGTCAGGCGCGCGCCGCACGCAGTGCGCGGAGGTTCTCCTTGTCGGCACCGATCGCGGTGAGGAGCAGGAGCACACCGACGATCGCGTGGAACACGTTGTCCGTGGTGTTCAGCGCGAAGACGTTGGCCGAGGTGTCGACGAAGACGAAGCCGTACACCGCGAAGAGGACGAGCAGGACGCCGACGAGCAGGTTGCCGTTGCGCGATCCGACGGTGTTGCCGAGGCCGGTGATGAGCAGCACCGCGGCGAGCAGCACCCACACCAGGCAGAGCGCCGGGTTCACGCCGAACGCGTTCCACAGCATGCCGCCCTGGCGGTTGAAGAAGCCCGGGTCGCCGTCGGCGGCGAAGAAGAAGCCCAGGACGCCCCAGAGTGCGAGGACGCCGCCGGCCGTGAGTGCGAGACCCCGGTTCGGCGAGGCGATGATGCCCGGTTCCTTGATGGCCACTTCGGTTTCCTCCTCGTACACTGCCGACGCGACGTGCGTCGGTCCCGCGTGGTGCGACGGCCCGGCGGGGATCACCGATCCCCTCGTGTCAGTGCGCAGTGCACGGCCGACGGGGGTGCGGTTCCCAGCCTCCGGCCGGTGCTCCAACGGTATCGTGTCGGACCCCGACCGACCCAATCGCAGCGCCGCCGCCAGTCGTGCGACGAGCCCGACGACGACCACTCCCAGGAGGACCAGCCCGGTGACCTTGACACCCGAGCGCAGTGCATCCGAGTCGCGCGGACCGTGGGTCTCGCGGCGGGGGCGGTGGGCTGCGCTGGCGGCTCTGGGGTTCGTGATCGTGCCTCTCGTCTACGGGGTCGCGGTGCTGACCCCGGTCGGTCAGAAAGCGGAGGACGCCGCGCTCGGCGGGGTCCGGGAGTCCGACCTGTTCAGTTCGGACACTGCGCTCAACGTCATCTCGGTGCCGGTGATCCTGTTGCTCGTCGTCGTGATCGTCGCTGTGGCGTTCGCCAGACGGCGGCTCTCGGTGGGACTCGGCGCGGGGGTCGTGGTGCTCGCGTCGGCGGCCACCTCGACGCTCGTCAAGCGTATCGCCGTGCGCCCTGAGATCGCTCAGTCGACGACGCCGAACTCGTTCCCGTCCGGGCACGCGACGATCGCACTGGCGGCGCTGTTCGCGGTCCTGATGGTCACGCCTCGTCGGTTCCGCCCGCTGGTGACCATCGTCGGCGTCGGGTACGCGGTCTTCGTGGCGAACCAGACCGTGGTCTACGGCTGGCACCGCGTCAGCGACATCATCGGCGCCTGCGCGATCGCGATGTTCTGGCTCGGGATCGTCCGCGCGGTCGGACCCCGGGTCGACCGCGGGCTCCGGGGTGACCGTGACGGTCGGCGGGGGCCGCGGCGGGTGGTGAGCGTCGTGCTCCTCGTCGCGACCGGGCTCACGCTGGCGATCGGTGTCGCGGCGCTCGTGGTCGGCCTGACCGGTGACGGCGCGTACGACCACGCCGCGATCCTGGTGGCGGGGCGGTTGGCGTCCAGCGCGAGCGTCCTGGCGGTCGTGACCGTCGTGTGGTTCCTCGACGGGATGCACCACGCCGCGCGCACCGACCCGGCCACGCTCGCCCCCTGACCCGGCCACGCTGCCGACCGCCGGCTGACCCGGGGAGTCGAGCCGGGCCTCCAGGCCGCCCGTCCGACGGGCGCGAGCCTGGCGGGAATGCCACGCCGTGCGCTACGTTGTACCGAGCAAGTCGATGCAAACGCATCGATATCGCGAAAGGCGGCGCATCATGCAGTTCGGCATCTTCACGGTCAGTGACGTCACGACCGACCCCACGACCGGCACCACGCCGGACGACACCCAGCGCGTCCGCGACATCCTGACGATCGCCGAGCACGCCGACCAGGCCGGCCTCGACGTCTTCGCGACCGGTGAGCACCACAACCCGCCGTTCGTGGCCTCCTCGCCGACCACGCTGCTCGCCTACCTGGCGGCGAAGACGAAGGACATCACCCTGTCCACGTCGACGACCCTGATCACCACGAACGACCCGGTGCGCATCGCCGAGGAGTACGCGATGCTCCAGGTCGTGTCCGACGGCCGCATGGACCTCATGATGGGCCGCGGCAACACCGGTCCCGTCTACCCGTGGTTCGGGCAGGACATCCGCCAGGGCGTCAACCTGGCGATCGAGAACTACGCGCTCGTCCGCCAGCTCTGGGAGAACGACGTCGTCAACTGGCAGGGCAAGTTCCGCACGCCGCTGCAGGGCTTCACCTCGACCCCGCGTCCGCTCGACGGTGTCCCGCCGTTCGTCTGGCACGGCTCGATCCGCACGCCGGAGATCGCCGAGCAGGCGGCCTACTACGGTGACGGCTTCTTCCACAACAACATCTTCTGGCCGATCCAGCACACCGAGCAGATGGTCGGCCTGTACCGCCAGCGCTTCGAGCACTACGGGCACGGCCGTGCCGACCAGGCGATCGTCGGGCTCGGTGGGCAGTTCTTCGCGCGGAAGAACTCGCAGGACGCGATCAACGAGTTCCGGCCCTACTTCGACAACGCCCCGGTCTACGGCCACGGCCCCTCGATGGAGGACTTCACCGCCCAGACCCCGCTCACCGTCGGTTCGCCGCAGCAGGTCATCGACCGGTACGCCGCGATGAAGGACCACGTCGGCCACTACCAGCGCCAGCTGTTCCTCATCGACCACGCCGGCCTGCCGCTCAAGACGGTGCTCGAGCAGATCGACATCCTGGCCACGGACATCGTGCCGGAGCTGCGCAAGCTGAACGACGAGGGTCGCCCCGCCGACGTCCCGTCGGACCCGCCGTCGCACGCCGCGCGTGCCGCTGCCGCGATGGCGGCCGGCACGGTCGGCAGCGACCACGTCGCCGCCGAGGACGAGTGGACGGGCGCGTCGGTCTGACGCTCCCAGCGCTCCCAGCGCTCGCTTCGTGAGCAGGAACGGTCGGGTCCCGCGAGGTGACCCGACCATTGCTGCTCACCATGCGGTGGGCGCGACCCCAGATCCGCCGGGAGGCCCGGTGCCAGCTGGCACCGGGCCTCCCGTCCGTCTCGGCGCGCGTGCTCGGACCGCACTCGCCTCACGGGGTCAGCGACACCTCACGGGATCGCTGGTGCGTGAGCTGTCGCTCAGCGCGTGAGGTCGGCGACGGGGCGGGCCGGCACGAGCTTGAGGCCCACGACGCACCCGACGATGCCGGCGATGAACAGCAGGCGCAGGACGGTGACGGGCTCCGCGCCGGTGGCCATGCCCCAGAGCACGGTGAGGGCGGCGCCGGTCCCGGTCCACACCGCGTACGCCGTGCTGATCGGGATGTGCTTGAGGACGTAGCCGAAGGCGACCAGGCTGACAACGATCGTGACGGCGAACACGACCGTCGGGCGGAGCTCGGTGAAACCGTCGCTCTCGCCGAGTGCGGTCGCCCAGACGGTCTCGAGCGCGGCGCTGACGAACAGGACGATCCAGGCCACGTCAGCTCACCACCTTGAGGCCGATGACGCACGCCACCAGGCCGAAGACCAGGGCGAGGCGGGCGAAGGACGCGGCCTCCTGTCGACGGAGGATCGCGACGACCACGGTCAGGGACGCCCCGATGCCGACCCAGACGGCGTAGGCGGTGCCGACGGGGATGCTCTTCATCGCGAACGCCAGCCCGACCATGCTCAGCGCCATCCCGGCGACGAACACGATCGTGGGGACGACCTTCTTGAAGCCGTTCGAGGCGCTGAGGGCGGTGGCCCAGACGGCCTCGAGCACGCCGCTGAGCACGAGGATTGCCCATGCCATGACGATGTCCTTTCCTGCGGGAGTCGTTCGTTCTCGTTGTCGTACGACTGTGCGACAACGAACTCGACGGTAGCACGAGTTCGTACGACTGTGCGAGTATGGCGTCGTGGCCAGGAGCATGGACGTCGACGAACGGCGCCGCACCGTGTCCGAGGCGGCGTGCCGGGTCCTCGTGCGCGACGGGCTCGGAGCGTTGAGCGTGCGGAACGTCGCCGCCGAGGCGGGGCTGCCGCCGAGCACGGTCCGCTACACGTTCCCGACCCAGGCGAGCGTCCGCGAGCACACCATCACGCTCGTGTTCGACCGGATCCGCGAGCGCATCGACGCCATCCCCGCTGACCTGACGTCCGCCCGGCGCGCACGCCGGATCGTGCTCGAGCTGCTGCCCCTCGACGAGGAGCGGGTCATCGAGCTCGAGGTCTACCTGGCACTCGGCAACGCCGCGCTCACCGACGTCGGGCTCCGGCCGACGCTCGACCGGACCGTCGCGGCGATGCGGACGTGGTGCGAGGAAGTCCTCGGGCTGCTCGGGGTACCGGCGGACGACCGGGAGTACGAAGCCTGCCGGCTCCACGCGCTCCTGGACGGACTCGCGATGCAGGTCGTCCGGCTGGCTCCGGGGGAGTCCGGCGACTGGGCGATCGACGTGCTCGACCGGCACCTCGACGGCGTCACCGCGGGTTGAGCCGCCTCGTGCGCAGCCCCGGGCAGGAGGCGTCACCTATCCTGTCCCGGTGACGACGACCACGCGGCCGCCGCAGCGCACCCGGAGCCTCACCGGCCCCGGCCTGGTGCTGCTCGCCGTCGTCGTCCTGCTGGGCATCCGGCTGTTCTCCCCGAGCATCGGGTCGACCGGGCTGCCGGACGTCGTGCAGGACTTCCTCACACTGGCGATCAGCGTGGTCGTCGAGTCCCTGCCGTTCGTGGTGCTCGGCATCGTGCTGTCGATCGTCGTCGAGGTCTGGGTGCCGGTCGGCGCGCTCGAGAAGGTCCTGCCGCAGAACGCCTTCGGCCGTCGCGCCGTGATCTCCCTGATCGGCATGCTGTTCCCGGTGTGCGAGTGCGGCAACGTCCCGCTCGCCCGTGGCCTGATGATGCGCGGGTTCACGCCGGCCGAGGCCGTCACGTTCCTCGTCGCGGCCCCGATCCTCAACCCGCTCGTCATCATCAGCACCGCGCAGGCGTTCGGCTGGTCCGGGTGGATCCTGCCGGTGCGCATCGTCGGCGGGTTCGTCATCGCGAACCTCGTCGGCTGGATCGTCGCCGCGCACCGCCGTCCGGCCGACCTGCTGCTCCCCGCCTTCGAGGCCCGGTGCCGTGCGGCCGTCGGAGCGCCTCGCGGCCTGCACCGCTGGCGGCAGAGCGCCGCGCAGTTCGGCGGCGAGACGGCGACGATGATGCCGGCGCTGTTCGTCGGTGCCGGCCTCGCCGCGGCGATCCAGGTCGCCGTGCCCCGCTCGACCCTGGTCGCCGTCGGCTCGAACCCGGTGCTGTCCGTCGCGGCGATGATGCTGCTGGCGATGACGGTGTCGCTCTGCTCGAACGTCGACGCCTTCTTCGCGCTGTCCTTCGCGTCGACGTTCCTGCCCGGGTCGATCACGGCCTTCCTGATCATCGGGCCGATCATCGACGTCAAGATGATCGCCCTGCTGCGCACGACGTTCCGGGTCCGCTTCCTGGTGCTGCTGTCCGTCGTGTGCGTCCTGTTCGCCGGAGCCGTCGGGTTGGTGATGAATGTCCTCGTCTGATGCACGCAGCAACGCGGCCGCGTACCTGGGTCTCGGGTCGGTGCTGGCCGCCGCCCTCTGCACGCTGTGGCTCGCGCTGGTCGGGCACCTCGACCTGTACATCAACCCGCGCTACTCGGTGTTCACGGTCGTGCTCGCCGCCGTCGGGGTGCCCGCGTCGATCGCCGGACTGGTGGCCATCGCGCGCGGGTACGGCCACACGCACGGCGACGATGAGGACGACCTCGACCTGCACCAGCAGCAGCGGACGGGAGGCCGCGGTCGCGCCGTCCGCCTCGCCCTCGGCGGAGCCGCCGCCGTCGTCACGATCGGTGTCACCGTCGCGATGCTCGTCCTGCCGCCGACGACGCTGTCCGCCCGCACCGCCCAGCAGCGGAGCGTGGACTCCGCGACCCTGTCCAACGCCACCGGCTCGGAGTCCGCGGTGCAGCTGCTCGGCAGCGAGGGCGTCGACACCTCGGAGTACGGCGTCAAGGACTGGGCCGCGCTGATCCGGCAGACCACGGACACCACGGCCCTGGTCGGCAAGCAGGTCGAACTGACCGGCTTCGTGGTGCCCGGCGACGACGGGTCCTTCACCCTCACCCGCTTCGTGATCAGCTGCTGCGCCGTGGACGCGCAACCGGTCGGCCTCGGTGTCGTGACCGGCGACGGCGACGGCGCCGGTGCCGGGACCGTCCCCGACGAGGGGCAGTGGGTCACCGTCCGCGGAGCCCTGGCCGCCAACCCCGACCAGTCCGCCGACGCCCGCATCGTCGTGAAGGCCGCGAAGATCACCGACATCGCGCAGCCCGAGGACCCGTATGAGTTCTGAGCGCCGCCCCGTCGCACACCGCTTCCACCGCCGGTACGTCGCCGTCGTGGTGGTCCTCGCCGTGGTCGCCGCGCTCGCCGCGGTCGTCGGCTCGCAGCAGGGCCCGCGGCTCCGCGACGTGTCCTACGACGCGACCGGTCTCGTCACCCGGCCGGCCCAACGGGTGATCCTGACCGCGAACCAGGCGCTGCAGAAGGTCGCCGCCGCCGACGTCCGGGTCAGCCCGGCTGCGGCGCACACCGTGACCTCGAGCGGCAACACCATCGCCGTCGAGTTCGCCGGACCCCTGGCGTACGACCGCGAGTACACCGTGACGGTCGCGGGCGTGCGGGCACCCGGGCAGCGTGCCACGTCCGACCTGAGGGCGGCGATCCGCACCGGCAGCACCGACGTGCTCGCACTCGTGCCGGGGCAGGCCGGGGCGAAGGACCGCATCGTCCGGCGATCCCTCGACGCGGGCGGCGCCACCACCGTCTACGAGGGCACCGCGATCTCCGAGTACGCCCGGCTCGGCCGCTCCCTGGTGGTCGTGAGCGGCACGGACGCCAGCTCGTCCGTGGACATCGTGGCGCTGAGCGGTGGCGTGCAGGACGCCGACGCCCCCGTCGAACACCTCACCCTGCCGACCGCCGAGGGCCGCGTCACGGCGCTCCACGTCGCCGACGACGGTGCCTCGTTCGGGTTCGAGTACGCCGACACCTCGACCGGGCAGTCCCGGAACACCGGCCTGTACGTGGTCGACATGACGGGCACGCACATGCCCACCGCGATCGCGGCGAACGGCAAGCCGAAGACGGGGGCCGTGCCGATGACGGTCGGGCAGTGGGCCTACGTGCCGCGCACCGAGAGCGCACTGGTCCGGACGGGCAGCGACGACCTGGTGCTCGTCGACATGAGCGGGCGTGCCGACCCGGTCCGGCTCGGCAGCGCCACCTACCTGCACGGTTTCGTCGGCACAGGCACCACCGCCGTCGTCGAGACGGGCACCGGGATCGAGCGGCTGGACCTGACCGACGGGTCGAAGTCGGCGCTGCAGGCGCCCGCCGCGAGCACCGATGCGGCCGTCCTCGGCCGCATCGCCCAGCTGTCCGACGACACGTACCTGCGGGTGCTGGGGGACGTGCGGTCGGACGGCACCATCGCGGCACGGATCGTGCGCGTGGACGGGGGACGGGCCTCCCGGCTGCCGGTGACGATCCCGGACGACGCGAGCGTCACCGCGGTCTGCCCGTCCCCGAACAGCCAGTTCGTCGCGGTCGCGACGAAGTCGGCGACCGGCGAGCTCGTGAGCATCGTCGACGCTGCCTCTGGTGCGCTCGAGGCGAGCATCGACGCGGGCTCCGTCGACTGGTGCGGCGCGCTGCCGTCCGGTGACGAGGTCGGCTGACGGCACCGAGACCACAGACGGGAGGCCCGGTGCCAGCCGGCAACGGGCCTTCCGTCTGTCAGGTGGTGACGACTACGCCAGCGTGGCCGCGTCGATCACGAAGCGGTAGCGGACGTCCGAGGACAGCACGCGCTCGTAGGCCTCGTTGATCTGGTCGGCGCTGATGAGCTCGGTCTCCGGGAGGATCCCGTGCTCGGCGCAGAAGTCGAGCATCTCCTGGGTCTCCTGGATGCCGCCGATGGCGGAACCCGCCCAGCTGAGCCGACGCGGGATGAGCGCGAAGGCCGGCACCTCGAGCGGCTCGGACGGAGCACCCACGTTGACGAGCGTGCCGTCGACCTTGAGCAGGCCGAGGTAGGCGCCCATCGGGATCTTCGCTGAGACGGTGTTGATGATCAGCTCGAAGGAGTTCGCGAGCTTCTCGAACGTCTCCGGGTCCTTCGTCGCGTAGTGGGCCTTCGCGCCGTAGCGGAGCGAGTCCTCCTGCTTCGAGGTGGTCTGCGACAGGACGGTGACCTCGGCGCCGAGCGCGACGGCGATCTTGACGGCCATGTGGCCGAGCCCGCCCATGCCGACGACAGCGACCTTGGTGCCGGGGCCGGCGTTCCAGTGGTGCAGGGGCGAGTAAGTGGTGATGCCGGCGCAGAGCAGCGGCGCGACCTTCTCGATGTCGAGCGACTCGGGGACACGGAGGACGAAGTCCTCGTTCACCACGACGGCCTGCGAGTAGCCGCCCTGGGTGATCGAGCCGTCGGCCGGGTCGACGCTGGCGTAGGTGCCGATGTTGCCCTTGAGGCAGTACTGCTCCTGGCCGGCGACGCAGTTCTCGCACTCGCCGCACGAGTTCACCATGCAGCCGACGCCGACGCGGTCGCCGACCTTGTGCTTGGTGACGTTCTCGCCGACCTCGGTGACGTGGCCGACGATCTCGTGGCCGACGACCTGCGGGTACTGGATGGGGCCCCACTCACCGCGGACGGTGTGGATGTCCGAGTGGCAGATGCCGGCGTAGGCGATGTCGATCGCGACGTCGTCCGGGCCGACGTCCCGACGGGTGATGGTGGTCTTGACGAGCGGCTCGGTCGCTGACGGTGCCGCGTACGCGTTGACGGTGCGCAATGATCTCCTCGTGGGGGTGGTGCGTTGCGGGCCGGTTCCGGCCCGGAACCAGTGTGCGCGCAGCCGCGGCCGGGTGGGAGGTACAACCAGGACACCCCTGTGCCCGCGGACGGGCGCGTCGCGGCGTTCTGCTCGCTCAGGCGAGCCGGGCCAGCCGCTGCCCGGCGATCGTGGCGAAGCGCAGCGGGTCGGCGAGGGCGTCGTCGGGTTCGCCGGTGGTCTGCGTCGCGAGCACGGTGAGCGACGCCGCAGCCGCGTAGTCGTCGAGCGGGGCCTCGATCGCGCCGGCGACGAGCATCGAGCGGGCTCCGGGAGCGTGCGCCGCGGTCAGGTCGCGGACCACCGAGGGCACCTTGCCGACGGCGCTCTGCCCGTCGAAGCGCCCTTCGCCGCTGATCACCACGTCGGCCCCGTTCGCTCCACCGGCCCCGCTCACATCGGACCCCTCGAGCAGCGCCGGCAGCCCGAGGACCTCGGCGACGGCCGCGGCCCCACCGGCGAGCGTGGCGCCCCACACCAGCAGGCCGAACCCGACACCGCCGGCGGCTCCGGCGCCCGGGGTGTCCGGGTCGACGTCAGGGAACCGCGCGGCCCAGGTGGCGAGCCGGTCGTCGAAGGACGCCACACGGTCGGGCGTGATGCCCTTCTGCGGGCCGAAGACGGCTGCGGCACCGGTCGGACCGAGCAGCGGAGAGGTCACGTCGGTGAGCACGGTGACGCCGAGCGGGGGGAGTGCCCGGAGGCCGTCGGTGCCGGCTCCGTCGCTGTCGAGTCCGAGCGCCTCGAGCACCGGACGCCCGCCGTCGGTGGACGCGCTGCCCCCGATGCCGAGCACGAGCCCCGTGGCACCGGCGTCGAGCGCGGCGGCGATCGCCTCGCCGAACCCGCGGCTCGTCGCCGCGTCCGGCATCGGTGCGTCGAGCAGGGGGAGGCCGCTCGTCGCCGCGAGCTCCACCACCGCGCGGCCGTCGGGCAGCCGCAACCAGTGGGTGTCGACCGGCGTGCCGGCCGGCCCGGTGACGGTGACGGGGACCCGGACGGATCCGGGGACGGCGGTCTCGAAGGCGTCGAGCGTGCCCTCGCCGCCGTCGGCCATCGGGACGAGCACCACGTCGTCGTCGGGGCGTTCGGTCAGCCAGCCGGCACGGACCGCCGCAGCGATCGACGCCGCCGTCGCGGTGCCCTTGAACGAGTCCGGAGCCACGATGATGCGCACGGCTCCCACCGTAGCGGCCGGTCGCCAGACGACGGCGTGCGCAGAAGACGACGGCGTGTGCGCGGCTGTGAGACGCCGGTGTGTGCGCAGGACGCCGCGTTGTCCGCGAGACGCCTCCGGATTCGGCGGCGTCTCGACGACATGACGGCGTCGAACGAACACGCCGGCGTCTCGCGAACGACCGCACGCTGGCCTCAGGGCGCGGGCACCGGGTCCGGCAGGGCGAAACGCGGGTGCGGCACGCCGCCCGTCGCGAGGTCCGCGAGCATCTCGCCGAGCAGCGGCGCGAACTTGAAGCCGTGCCCGGAGAACCCCGTCGCCACGGTCAGCGGCCCGACCCGGTCGATGACGAAGTCCTCGTCGGGGGAGTTGTCGTACAGGCAGCTGATGAACTCAGGTTTCGTCGCGTCGACCCCCGGCACGTACCGCGCGACGTACGCCTGCAGTCGCTCGGCCTCGGCCGGCACGGGCACGAAGTCCCGGTAGTCCGGGTCAACGACCGGCCCGGTGCCGTGGAAGCCGACCTTGACGCCCTCGCCCGGCGTCAGCAGCCCGTACACGTCGTCGCCGTCGGCCCAGTGCACGAAGCTCGGCCAGGCCGCGTCCGGCAGGTGGCTGGGGAAGTGGGCCGGCTGCTCCTGGGTCACGCGGATGGCCGGGAGGCCCGCCCCGCGTCTGGCGAGCAGCCCGCCGACCAGCGTGGGGGCCCACGAGCCCACCGCGGCCACCACGGACGCGGTGCGGACGGCGCTGCCGTCGGACAGCGTCACGGTGACGTCGTCACCGTGGTCCTCGAGCCCGGTGACCCGCGTGTCGAACCGCAGGTCGGCGAGACCGGTCGCTTCGGCCAGCGTGAGGAACACCTCGATCGTCCGGTCGGAGCGGATGCGCCCGGCCGAGGGGTGGGCCAGCACGTTCCCCTCGAACGCGATGCCGGGCCAGCGCGCCGCCGCCTGGTCCGGCGTGAGCGACTCGTGCGGGATGTCCGCGTCGGCGAGGGCCGCGGCGATCGCGTCGACGACCTCGGGCCGACCGTGGTCGACGGCACCCGTGCGGACGATGAGCTCTTCGCCGGCAGCGGCCTCGAGCGCTTCCCACAGCGCCAGTGCGCGGGTGGTCAGCGCGATGTACTCCGGGTCGGCGTAGCCCTGCCGGAAGATCCGGGTCGCACCGTGCGAGGAACCGAGGTGGTGGCCGCGAGCGTGCTGTTCCACGAGCACGACGCGCTCGCCGCGGGCGGTGAGGGCGTAGGCGGTCGCGGCGCCGACGACCCCGGCACCGATGACGACCACGGGTGCGGTGTGTTCGGGGGAACCGGAGGAGGAGGACATGCGGCGAGCGTACGTCCGACGGAGCGAGTGACGGGAATCGAACCCGCGCTACCAGCTTGGGAAGCTGGAGTTCTACCATTGAACTACACTCGCGCGCCCCGCAGAACGGGACTCGGCAAGCCTAGCGGATTCTCGCCTGGAAGCCAGCCGACCGCGCACCGTACGCCGTCTCGCGGGCGCGTGTCGCGCCTCCCGAGTCTCCGCTGTGAGGGTGGGCGCCTGACGGACAGGTGTCGCCCCCGTGTGTACCGTCCAGGGAGTTCCAGCCCCGAACCGAGGAGGACCCGGATGGTCAGGCATCCCCTCATCGACGACGTGGTCGGCTCGGCGATCGTGGTCGAGTCCGCCTCGCCCGTCGTGTGGCTGACGGACGCGCTCGCCTCGCTGCTCCGTCGGTCGGCGGACGCCGGACGGACGGTCGTGCTCCGCACCGGCCGGGCCGCGGCGATCACCCCGGCGCTCCGGCACGCGCTCGGCGCGTACGGCGCCGCGTGGGCGGTGTCCGACTTCGACGGCACGCTGCGTGACGGCCGGACCGGCGTCGCCGCATCGGACATCGAGGACTTCGTGCACCGCGGCCCCGAACTCGTGGGCACCCCGTCGCCCGAGCACCCGGTCTCGGCCGACTCGGTGCGACAGATCAGCATCGACCTGACCCTCCGCCACCACCCCGGGCGTGCGGTCGACATGGGCTCCGCGATCGAGGCGCTGTGCCACACGGTCGGCACCTGCCCGACCCGGTGGGGCACCGCCGAACCGCTCACCGTGCCGTGGGACCGCTGGGTCGTGACGCAGTACGCGAAGCACGAGGCACCCGGCATCTCGACCTCGTACGCCGTCGGTGAGGGCTTCTCCGCGACGATGACCGCGCACCTGGTCGGCGGGGTCGTCGTCGAGACGATGTCCGCCGTGCTCACCGTGCCCGAGGAGAACACCGACCCGGGGCTGGCGAACCGGATGTTCGACGCCGTGCAGCGGGTCGCCGACCAGGTCGTCCCCGTGTTCGGCGTCGTCATGCAGCGCCGCGGCGACGCAGACCACCTGGTCCGGGCCGTCTCGCACGGCGAACCGTCGCCGCTCGCCGTCGTCGTGGGCCCCGAGGCCGCCGGCTTCCTGGACCGCGACGGCGTCTGGCCGCCACCGCGCACCACGACCGCGACCTTCGCAGCCGGCTCCGGCTCGGCCGCCCGTCCGGATGCCGACGCGGCTGACGACGGCGGCATGATCGTCCGCTTCGAGGACGGCTGGGAAGCGCTCGAGTCGTTCCTCGACCGCATCGACGAGGACCGCTTCCTGCAGCTGGTCGGTGGCGCACCGCTCGACCCCGCGCACGACGAGGGCACGCTCGACGGACACATCCGCGACGACCGGATGGTGGGCGGTCAGGGTGCCGCGTGACGTCACCATCCTCTGCCGCCAGCCGGTGGAGACGCGCGAGGTGGCGGAGGCGCTCCTGCTGCACGACGAGACCTGGGGTGTCCGGGCGCTCGACGACGGTCCGATGATGCAGGTCTGCCGTGACGCCACCCACCCGGTGATCACCGTGCTCGGCGTGCGGCGGGTGGACTCCTTCGACGAGGTCGAGCGGATCCTGCCGGACGCCCCGACCCTGGCGACGCCGCTGTGGTGGGTCGACACCGTGACCCCCGCCGGCCCCGACGGGGAATCGGGGATCTCGGCCGCGCTTGAGGCCGCGATGGACCTCGACGCGGTCTGCATCGTCCACGGGGACTGACCGGGGCCGCGCCCGCCGTGTGGCCGGTGCTGCGGGTCAGTCCCGCTTGCTCATCGCCGCCAGGCGCTCGTTGTACGCCTTGAGGTCGGCGTCACCGTCGCGGTCGGCCTTGCGGTCGAGGCGCTTCGCGTCGCGCTTGTCCGAGCGCATCCAGTTCCGGACGACGAGCAGGGCCACGAACACCATCGGGAGCTCCGAAGCGCCCCAGGCGATGCCGCCGCCGGTGTGCTGGTCGTCGAGCAGTGCGGCGTCGTTCGTCTGGCCCAGTGCGTGGAACCAGTCGATCGCGAACACCGACTGTGACGTCATGACCGCGACGCCGAAGAACGCGTGGAACGCCAGGGTGGCCAGCAGGGTGATGATGAGCATCGGGTACGGCGGGCGCTGCGGGCCCGGGTCGACACCGACGAAGACCCAGAAGAACAGGTAGCCGCTCAGGACGAAGTGGATGATCATCGCGACGTGCCACTCGTGCGACTGCATCGCGGCCTGGTACGCCGGCGTGAAGTAGAACACCACGAGGGACCCGGCGAAGATGATCCCCGCGACGGCGGGCTTGCCGAGGAACTGCATCCAACGGGAGTGCACGAAGAGCATGAGCCACTCGCGGGCGCCGCGTGAGCCGTCGTTCCGGACCGGCAAGGTGCGGAGCGCGAGCAGCACCGGGCCGCCGAGCACGAGCGGCAGCGGGACGAACATCATCAGCAGCATGTGCTGGAGCATGTGCGACGAGAAGTGGATCATGCCGTACACGGCGGGGCCGGCCGACGTGGTCCAGATGAACAGGGCGCAGCCGATCAGCCAGGCGATGGTGCGCCCGACGGGCCAGGCGTCGCCGCGCTTCCGGAGCTTGCGCACCGCCAGCAGGTACCAGACGGCCCCGACGACGGCCAGGCCGAGCCACACCCAGTCGATGTGCCACTGGGTCAGGTAGGTGTGCGTGGTCTGTGCCGGCGGGAACGGGAACCCGATCAGGCCGGAGCGGGTGTCCTCGCCCGTCGCCGGGGTCTGCGGGATCGGCGGCTGCGAGCGGGACACGGCGACCGAGACACCGATGGCCACGGCCATGAACACGATCTCGGCCAGGGCGAACCGGGTGAACAGGCGGCGGTCGAGCGGCGCGCGGAGGAGCCCGGGCACGAGCTTCCGGCGCTGCACGATGCCCGCGACGCCGAGCAGCACGAGGATGAGCGCCTTGACGGTGATGAGCCAGCCGTACGGGGTCGTGAACAGGTCGAGCGGGCCGGTCAGGCGCAGCGACGCGTTGACGATGCCGGAGAACGCCACGGCCCCGAACGACCAGCCGGCGAGCGTCGAGTACCGGGCGATCACGCGCCCGGTCGCGCCCTTGGTGCGGGTGCGGAGCAGGACCACGGCGACCAGGCCACCGGCCCACACGCACACCCCGACCAGGTGGATCGCGAGCGAGTTCACCGCGTTCGCGTGCTCGAGCGACCCGGCGGCGTGACCGGACAGGGCCAGGGGGAGCAGGGCGAACAGGCCGATCACGGTGGCGAACGCCAGGGTCGTCACCCGGGTGGCGAAGGCGGCCACCACCGTGGCGACGAGGATCGCGGCAGCCGACACCACGAGCGCCTGGCCGATCTCGACCTGGAACGCGAAGAGCATGAAGTTGCGGGCGAACACCGGGCTGGTGAGCGGGACACCGAGGGTGTTCGCGCCGGTCAGGACGATGCTCACCGCGGCGGCCAGGAACCAGACGGCGCCGGTCGCTGCAGCCCACCGGGTCGCACGGTGCTGCACGCTGGACAGGGCGCCGTGGTCCTTCTTCTGCGCGGGCAGCGCGAAGGCGGCGACGATGAGGAGCCCGATGGTCAGCGCCGCCATCGTGTCGTGCACGACGCGGGCGATCGGCAGGCCGTACTCGACGACCTCACCGGCGGACACCAGCTGCTGGCTCGCGCTGAAGGCACCGGTGATCGTCAGCCCGAGGATCGAGCACGCGACGGCCAGCGGGATCGCGATGACGAGGACCGTCGCGACGGTGGACGAGCGCCCGGTGGTGGGGGCGGCGTCCGGCGCTGACCCCGTGGGCTGGGTTTCGGGTGACGTGACGGTCATGACCGTCCAATCGTAGGCGTGTCGGCTGGACGGCGGCCCCTCGGATGCGCGCTCAGACCCGCCGTTCCCAGATGCCCTCGCAGCCGACGCCGACGAACCCGACGGCCTCGTTCACGTCGAGCATGTGGCGGTTCTCCTCCGCGTTGAACGTGATGACCGAGGGGCGCCCCGGGAACCGCCGCTCGAGCTCTCGGATCCCGACGACCTTGAGCAGCCGGCCGAGCCGGTGGCCGCGGTGTTCGCGGAGCACCAGGGTGTCCCACTGCTGTGCCGGCCGTGCGGGGTCGTCCGGGACGGACAGCTGCGTGAAACCGGCCAGGGTGGTCGTCGGCAGGTGCTCGACGGCCACGGTGAGCAGGCTGCGCGGTGCCCGGGCGAGCTCGTCCTCGTGTTCCCGGAGTCGTTCGGCGGTCCAGACGTCCTCGGGCTCCTCCATGTCCCCGGCGGGCGCGTCGGTGCTCATCCGGGTCTCGAGCAGGGCGATGCCGTCGAGCCACTGCTCCGGCGTGCGACCGGTCCAGGCGTGCACGCGGTACTCCGGCCCGGCGGCAGCAGACGCCCGCTCGTGCAGTCCGCGCACCACGGATGCGTCGGCGGGCAGCGGGAGCCGGCTGATCCGGTTCACCTGGCCGAAGTGCCAGCCGCGGGCGGTCAGGAACCGCACCCCGGCCTCGTCCTCCGGGACGGCGCCGAACCCCGTCGGGGCCTGCACGTACCCGGGACCGGATGCGGGCCCGACCTGCCGCGAGACGGCGTACGTCTTCCACTGCGTGCGGCCGTCGGCGCGGGCCATCGACTCCAGGTGGTCGGCGAGCAGCGTCCCGACACCGCGGCGCTGGTGCTCGGGGTCGACGCCGACCGACAGCCAGCAGTTGGTGGTGCCGGGCTCCTGCTTCGTGTCGTACGAGCCCGCACCGACGACGGTGCCGCGGTCGTCTCGGGCGACGACGAGCCGGCTCGGGGCGCCCGGCTCGCGGCACAGCGGCAGGTACTCCTCCGGCGTCCAGGCCAACTCGTGCAGCCCGTGCACGGCGGCTTCGGCGCCGTCTGACACCGCGAGCCACTCGGCGAAGGTCGCGACGGTCGCCGGGTCGTCGTCCATGGCGGCGGGCACCGTGATCTCGTCGACGGTGTACGTGGTCATCACTGCTCCGAACGCCGCCCGCCCGGGTGGTGGGCAGCCTGGCAGCATACCGGCGCGACGCGCGCTGCCGCTAGGCTTCGTCCGTGCTGCTCTCCGACCGCGACATCACCGCCCAGCTCGCTGCAGGCCGGATCGGCCTCGACCCGTACGACGCCTCGCTCGTGCAGCCGTCGAGCATCGACGTCCGGCTCGACAAGTTCTTCCGGCTGTTCGACAACCACAAGTACCCGCACATCGATCCCGCTGTGGACCAGCCCGACCTGACCCGCCTGGTCGAGACCGACCCGGACGAGGCGTTCGTGCTGCACCCGGGCGAGTTCGTCCTCGGCTCCACGTTCGAGGTCGTGACGCTGCCCGACGACATCGCCGCTCGGCTCGAGGGCAAGAGCTCGCTCGGTCGCCTCGGCCTCCTGACCCACTCGACCGCGGGCTTCATCGACCCCGGGTTCTCCGGGCACGTGACGCTCGAGCTGTCGAACGTGGCGACGCTGCCGATCAAGCTGTGGCCGGGGATGAAGATCGGGCAGCTGTGCTTCTTCCAGCTGTCGAGCCCGGCCGAGAAGCCCTACGGTTCCGCCGAGTACCAGTCCCGCTACCAGGGTCAGCGCGGCCCGACCGCGTCGCGCTCGGCACAGAACTTCCACCGGGCGGACGTCTCCGACCCCCGCTGAGCGTGCGCCGCTCCGGCGGCGGACGAAATGTTGGATGCTGTGTATCGTTGCAGCATGTCCGCTGTTCCCCCACGGTCCGCCCCGCCGCTGTCGGCCGCGGTGCTCATCCGCGACGCCCGTGAACGCGCCGAACTGACCCAGGTCCAGCTCGCCCAGCGCGCCGGCGTCACGCAGAGCGTCATCAGCACCTACGAGAACGGTCGGCGCGAACCGTCGCTCGCAGCCCTGCAGCGGATGCTCCGCGCGGCGGGCTTCACGACGACGATCGACCTGCAGCCGGTCGAGGAACCCCCGCCGCTCCTCGAGCGCGTGGTCGCGGCCCGGCAGGACCTCCTCGAGATCGTGCAGCGGTTCGGCGGGCGGAATCCCCGCATCTTCGGCAGCGTCGCCCGGGGTGAGGACGGTCCGGACAGCGACGTCGACCTGATGGTCGACGTCGACGCGGGGCTCGGCATCTTCGCGCTGATGCGCATCCAGGACGCCGCCGAACGGTTGCTCGGGGTCCGGGTCGACGTGGTCGACGCCGCGGGTATGCGCCCCGGGGTCGTCCGGACCGCGGTGCCGCTGTGAGTGGGCAGCCCGGCATCCGCCGTGCCGTGGCCGACCGCCTCGACGACGTCATCCGGGCGTGTGAGGCGATCCGGCGCTACATCGACGACGAGCGGGTGCCCGAGGACCTGGTGCACGACGCGGTCCGGATGCGCCTGGTCGAGATCGGTGAGGCGGTCCGGGTGCTCCCCGCCGGGGTCACCGCGAGCGAGCCCGGCATCCCGTGGTCGCGCGTGTCCGACCTGGGGGAGCGGCTGACCCGGCGGTACTTCGACACGACGCGTGCGCTGGTGTTCGGCACCGCCCGCACCGACGTCCCGCACCTCGCCGACGCCGCGCGCCGGTTGCGCGCTGCCCACCCCTGACGGACGCGGGCACGGACCGGGCGCGGCCACGTGCCCTGGGCGGACCACACGGCGGACTGGAGGCACGGATCACGACGTGCACCGAGCCTCCCGTCCGCCGTGTGGCCGGCCCCCTGACGACGCAGGACGGCCCCGTCTCGCCGAGGCGAGACGGGGCCGTCCGTGGTGCTGGGGAGATCAGCCCTTCTTGGCGAGCTCCTCGAGGGTGTCGTTGCCCTTGTAGGCCTCGACGGCGTTGTCCTTGGTGACCAGGACCGGCGTGAGCTCGATCGCGGGGACCGTCTTCTTGCCGTTGTAGTTGTTCGTCTTGTCCATCTTCGTGTCGGGCTTGTCGCCCTTCGACAGCGTGGAGACGAGGTCGACGGCCGCCTGGGCCTCCTTCGACGTGTCCTTGAAGATCGTCGAGTACTGCGTGCCCTGCATGATGAGCGGGATGGACGCGGTCTCCGAGTCCTGGCCCGTCACGACGGGGTTGTCCTTGCCGGCGGCCTTGGTCGCGGTGAGGATCGCACGGGCGAGGGTGTCGTTCGGCGACAGGACGCCGTCGAGCTCGGTGTCACCCGTGTAGTACTGCGAGAGCAGGTCGGTCATGCGCGACTGGGCCTTCTGCGCGAGCCAGCCCTGCGTGACGACCTTCTGGAACGTGGTCTGACCGGAGACGACCTTGATGGTGCCGTCGTCGATCTTCGGCTGGAGGACGTCCATTGCACCGTTGAAGAACACGGTCGCGTTGGCGTCGTCCGGCGAACCGGCGAAGAGCTCGACGTTGTACGGCTTGTCGCCCTTCTTCTCCTCGAGGCCCTTGAGCAGCGCCTCGGCCTGGAGCTGGCCGACCTTGAAGTTGTTGAACGCCACGTAGTAGTCGACGTTCTTCGTGTTCAGGATGTTGCGGTCCCAGGCGATGACGACGGCGCCACGGTCCTTGGCGGACTTGACCTGCGCGGTCAGCTGCGAACCGTCGGCGGCACCGATGATGACGGCCTTGGCGCCCTTGGTGATCATGCCCGAGATCTGCGACTGCTGGTCGGGGACCGGGTTGCCGGCGTTGGCGTACTGGATGTCGGCCTTGAAGCCGGCGTCCTCGATCGACTTCTTGAACGCGGCACCCGCGAGGACCCAGTTCTGCGAGGTCTTGGCCGGCAGGGCGACGCCGATGAGGTCGCCCTTCTTGATGCTGCTGGTGCTGCCGGCGTCGTCGGACGAGCCGCGTGCCGAGCAGCCGCTGAGGGCGAGGCCCGCGATGAGCGCCAGGCTGAGGCCGGCGACGATCTTCTTGCGCATGTGAGTGCTTTCTCTTCGTTGAGGAGGTGTGGGGCCGGAGCCCCGCTGTGGGGAGGGGTGAACTAGGGGAGGGTTATCTTGTCCGGCTGGTCCTCGATGGACCGCGGCTGCTGGGCGGCCACCGTGTTCTGCTCGGTGTCCTTCCGCTGGAACTGCCGCATCATGCCCCCGATGAGGGACGGACGACCCTGCGACTTCGAGTAGACGTCGAAGGCGACGGCGACGAGCAGGACCAGACCGCGGATGATCTGCACCTGGTTGGACTCGAGGCCCATGAGCTGCAGACCGTTCGACAGCAGCGCCATCACGAGACCACCGATGATCGAGCCGGAGATCGTGCCGACACCACCGGCGACCGCTGCACCACCGACGAACACGGCGGCGATCGCGTCGAGCTCCCAGCCGGTGCCGTCCGCGGGGCCCGAGGCGCCGGAGTAGGCGACGAACACCATGCCGGCGATCGCGGCGAGGACCGACATGTTCATCATGACGAAGAAGTTGACCTTCTTCGCGGAGACACCGGACAGGACGGCTGCGTTGGCGTTGCCACCGACGGCGTAGACCTGGCGACCGAAGATCGTGTTCTTCGTGACGAAGCCGTAGACGATGGTCAGGATGCCGAGGATGATCGCGACGATCGGGACCGAGGTGCCGACCGGACCGGCGCCGAACAGGTACGTGGCGACGAGCGTGACGGCGACCAGGATGCCGGTGCGGACGATCGAGACCCACAGCGGCGGGACCTCGGCCTGCATCTTCCGACGGCGGGCACGGCCACGGACCTCGATGATGATGAGCGCGAGGATCGTGACGAGGCCGATGAGCAGCGTGCCGTTGCTGAAGCCGAAGTCGGGGCCGAAGTCACCGAGGAAGCCGGCGCCGATCGGGGTGAAGGCGTCCGGGACGGGGACCGACGTCGAGTTGCCGATGATCTGGTTCACACCACGGAAGATGAGCTGACCGGCCAGCGTCACGATGAAGGCCGGGACCTTCACGAACGCGACCCAGAAGCCCTGCCACGCACCGATCAGGGCACCGCACGCGAGACCCAGGATGATGGCGGCCCACACCGGGAAGTCCCACACGGCCATGGACTGCGCCACGACGATGCCGACGACCGCCGCGACCGAACCCACCGACAGGTCGATGTGCCCCGCGATGATGACCATGACCATGCCGAGCGCCAGGATCAGGATGTAGGAGTACTGCAGGAACAGGTTGATGACGTTGGTCGGCTCGAGGATGAGCCCGTTCGTCGTGATCGAGAAGAAGATCAGCAGCACGATGAGGGCGATGATCATGCCGTACTGGCCGATGCTGTTGCCCTTGCCGAAGAGCAGTTTCAGGTTGTTCATGAGGCGGTGGCGCCCTTCCGCGCGGAGGTCATGCTGCGCATGAGCGATTCGGGATCGGCCTGGTCGGCCGGGAGGTCAGCGGTGATCTGGCCCTCGAAGATGGTGTAGATCCGGTCGGAGAGACCGAGGAGTTCGGGGAGCTCGGACGAGATGAGGATGATGCCCTTCCCCTCGGCCGCGAGCTGCTGGATGATCCCGTAGATCTCGAACTTGGCGCCCACGTCGATGCCGCGGGTGGGCTCGTCGAGGATCAGGATGTCCGGGTCGGTGAACATCCACTTGGACAGGACGACCTTCTGCTGGTTGCCACCAGAGAGCTTGCCGACGTTGTCCTCGACGCTCGGCACCTTGGTGCGGAGCATCTTGCGGTACTTCTCGGCGACCGAGTACTCCTCGAGCGAGTCGACGACACCGAGCTTCGAGATCTTCTGCAGGTCGGCGGCGACCGTCGAGCGCTTCACGGTGTCGAGCAGGTTCAGGCCGAGCGCCTTGCGGTCCTCGGAGACGTAGCCGAGGCCGTTCTCGATCGCCTGCTGGACGTTCGTGACCTTGATCTCGCGGCCGTCCTTGATGATCTGGCCGTCGAGCCAGGTGCCGTACGAGCGACCGAACAGGCTCATCGCGAGCTCGGTGCGTCCGGCGCCCATCAGGCCGGCGAAGCCGACGATCTCACCGCGGCGGACGTGGAAGTTCGAGGCCTTGCAGACCAGGCGCGACGAGTCGAGCGGGTGCTGCACGGTCCAGTTGCGGACCTCGAAGAAGGTCTCGCCGATCTTCGGGGTGCGGTCGGGGAAGCGCGACTCGAGCGAGCGGCCCACCATGCCGCGGATGATGCGGTCCTCGTTGACGCCGTCCGCCTTGACGTTGAGCGTCTCGATGGCCTTGCCGTCGCGGATGATCGTGATCTCGTCGGCGATCTGCTCGATCTCGTTGAGCTTGTGGCTGATGATGATGCTCGCGATGCCCTTGGCCTTCAGCCCGACGATCAGGTCGAGCAGGTGCTGCGAGTCGTTCTCGTTGAGCGCGGCGGTCGGCTCGTCGAGGATCAGGAGCTTGACGTCCTTGTGCAGGGCCTTCGCGATCTCGACGAGCTGCTGCTTGCCGACACCGAGGTTCTTGATCTGCGTGTCCGGGTCGTCGGCCAGGCCGACGCGGGCGAGCAGGTCCTGCGCACGCAGCTGCGCGGCGGTCCAGTTGATGACGCCACCGCGGCCCGGCTCGTTGCCGAGGAACAGGTTCTCGGTGATCGAGAGCTCCGGGATGAGCGCTAGCTCCTGGTGGATGATGACGATGCCGGCCTGCTCGGACTGCTTGATGTTCGAGAAGCGGACTTCTTCGCCCTCGTAGACGATCTCGCCGCTGTAGGTGCCGTACGGGTAGACGCC
Organism: Curtobacterium sp. MCLR17_055; assembly: GCF_003234305.1. Lineage (NCBI taxonomy): Bacteria > Bacillati > Actinomycetota > Actinomycetes > Micrococcales > Microbacteriaceae > Curtobacterium > Curtobacterium sp. MCLR17_055. The sequence goes on along the minus strand of NZ_QKSX01000010.1, from coordinate 85,851 downwards.
CGACAGGACCTTCATCAGGGTCGACTTGCCGGCGCCGTTCTCGCCGCAGATCGCGTGGATCTCGCCGGCGCGGACGCTGAGGGAGACGTCGGCCAGCGCCTTCACACCAGGGAACTCCTTGGTGATCGAGCGCATCTCGAGGATCGTCTCGGGTGCGGTGATCGACCGGGTCTCGAGGCCGGTGTCGATCGGGGTTGACGCCACAGTGCATCTCCTTCTGCCGCTTCGGTGCGGCAGTGTGTTCGGGTGGTTCTGCTGCGGCAGCGAAAGCACAGGGGGCCTGTGTGGACTTCGTTGTCGCGTCCGGATCCGGCTCGGTGTGACGCTCATGTGAACGGTCACATCGGCTGGACGGAGGCAATTTACGCACAGCCTCGGTGCGGCTGTCAATTCGGATTGGTCGCGTTTTCGTAACGGCGTGCGTGATCCGGAGGGAACGTCCCCCGGGTTGGGGCCAGGGGGCTCGGGAGCGCGCGTTTCGTTGCGCGAATCCGCATGCGCGGACGGGAGGCCCGTGGCGGGCCCGCCACGGGCCTCCCGTCCGCTTCGTGGTCGCGTCCGGAGCCGCGCTCGCCTTGTCGGAGCGGGCTTGGCTGGTGCTTCCGGGCGTACCTGGTCGGAAGTTCGTGGCAGGTATGCCCGTTCCTGGCAGGTACTCCGGGGCGGCCGGGTGGTTCCGGGCGTCCCTGGTCGTTTCGGGCGTACCTGGTCGGAAGTTCGTGGCAGGTACGCCCGTTTGTGGCAGGTACTCCGGGGGCGCCGGGTGGTTCCGGGCGTACCGGGTCGTTTCGGGTGTACCCAGTCATTCCGGGCGTACCTGGTGTCTTCGGGCGTACCTGGTCGGAAGTTCGTGGCAGGTATGCCCGTTTGTGGCAGGTACTCCGGGGTGGCCGGTTGGTTTCGGGTGTACCGAGACGTTTCGGGTGTACCCAGTCATTCCGGGCGTACCTGGTGTCTTCGGGCGTACCTGGTCGGAAGTTCGTGGCAGGTATGCCCGTTTGTGGCAGGTACTCCGGGGGCGCGGGGCGGTTTCGGGCGTACCGGGTGTCTCCGGGCGTCCCTGGGCAGAAGTTCGTGGCAGGTACTCCGGGGCGCCGGACCAGCCCGAGGTGCGTCAGCGCGTGCGGGGCGCGCTGGTGGAGGCGCGCACGACCAGCTGCGGGACGATGTCGATGGGGCGGAGCAGTTCGCCCTCACTCGGCAGCAGCAGGTCCACGCAGCGCCGCCCGAGCTCGGCGAAGTCGACCTGCACCGTGGTGAGCGGTGGCCAGAAGTGCTTCGCCTCGGGGATGTCGTCGTAGCCGACCACGGACAGGTCACCCGGGACGTCGAGCCCGTACGAGCGCGCTGCGTGCATGACGCCGAGCGCCATCTGGTCGTTCGAGCAGAAGATCGCGGTGCAGTCCCGCCACCGCAGCAGCTCGCGACCGGCGTGGTAGCCGAAGTCGGCGGTCCAGTCGCCCAGGATCGGCGGGGCGACGGCCATGTCGCGGTCGGACATCTCGCGCAGGAACCCCTGCATCCGGGCGTCGGCCTCGATCCAGTCCTGCGGTCCGGCGATGTGCCGCACGTACTCGTGCCCCAGGTCGAGCAGGTGCGCGGTCGCGAGTCGTGCGCCCTCCATCTGGTCCACCCACAGGGCCGTCGGATCCTCACCGACGCTGGCGCGCATGGTGACGTAGGGGGTGCGGATGCCGAGCTCCGCGATCAGGTCGAAGACCCGCTGCTGGGGCGCGATGACGACGATGCCCTCGACGTCGAGGTCGAGCAGGTGCCCGAGTCCTTCCCGCACGGCGGCATCGGTCGCCTCAGCGATGTTCGCCGTCGTGACCGAGTAGCCACGGAGCATCGCGGCGTCCTCGATCGCCTGCAGTGCCACGGCCGGACCGTAGTGGGCGCGGCGGGCCGTCAGGACGCCGATCGTGTGGGTCCGGCTCGTGACCAGGGCGCGTGCGGCCCGGTTCGGCCGGTACTGCAGCTGCTCCATGGCCGCCAGGACCTTGTCGCGTGTCTCGGCCCGGATCGCGTCCGAGTTGTTCAGCACCCGCGAGACGGTCTGGTGCGAGACGCCCGCGATCCGTGCGACGTCACGGATGCTGGGCGAACGCGGTTGCTGTGTCCGCGATGACGCCATTGCTGCTCGTTTCCGCCCGGGTGCCGTGGCACATCGATGTGCACGTTCACATCCGGGCCAGATCATTATGCACGTCCGGCAGATCGACGCCACCTGTGCGCCGATCCGCCGTCCGCTCAGAGCCAGTTGCGCTTGCGGAAGATCGCCCAGAGCACGCCCATCAGCAAGAGCATGCCGAGGATCGCGACCGGGTAGCCGTAGTGCCAGTGCAGCTCGGGCATGTGGTCGAAGTTCATCCCGTAGACACCGGCGATCAGGCCGGGTGCGAACAGGATCGCCGCCCACGACGAGATCCTCTTGACCTCCTCGCCCTGGCGGTGTGCTGCCCGGGCGAGTTGCCGGCTCTCCTCACCCTGGGCCAGGCTCGCGCTGGTCATCCGGCGCATCGCCTCGTTCTGCTCCTGCGACACCAGGGTGGCGTGCAGGGTCAGGGCGTTCTCGAGCAGGGCGCGGAACGAGTCGACCCGCTCGGTGACACGGAGCGCGTGGTCGTGCACGTTGCGGAGCCGGTGCTGCACGTCGTCGTCCACGCCGTACTTGTCGGCACCGCGGAGCAGCCCCGTGACCATCGCCGGCACCGGGGTGGTAGCCCGCTGGAACGCGAGGACCTCGCTGAGCAGCTGGTAGATGCGCTTCGAGACCCCGGGGTCGACCTGCCCGGCGAACAGCTGGTCCTCGATGGCGTCGATCTGCTCCTGCAGGACCTGGACGACGGGGCCGTAGCCGTCGACGACCTCGTCGAGCACGGCCGCGGTCACGGCCTCGGACCCCTTCGCCAGGAACTCCGGGTCTGCCTCGACCTGTGCCCGCAGCACCGCCAGGTCGGGTCGGGCGGCGTGCCGGACACTCACGACGAAGTGGTCGCCGACGAACAGGTGCACCTCGCCGAACTCGACGGTGCCCTCGGACGGGTCGAACCAGGCCGGCCGGAGCACCAGGAACAGGGTGTCGCCGTAGCGCTCGAGCTTCGCGCGCTGGTGTCCCTTGCGGGCGTCCTCGACGGCGTTCTCGTGCAGGTCGAACTCGGTGGCGACGGCCTCGAGCTCGTGCGGGTCGGGCCGGAGTAGCCCGATCCACGTCAGGTCGCCACGAGCCGGGCGCGACAGGGTCGACGGAGACTCCACGCGGCGTCCCCGGACGTAGATCGCGTTGTCGATCAGTGCCATGTGCGTGCTCCTTCGGTGGGGAGCAGGCGGGCGCGATGGCGCCCCGGAGGCGATCCGGGGCGGGGCAGGGTCAGCGAGCGGGCGCGACGACCGACACGGGCGGCCGGCCCGATCGAGGATGGTCACCCGACATCGCGCCTCACCTGCCCTTCTCGTCTCGTCGTGGCGGCGCCCAGAGCGCTGCCGACGGTCGAGCGTACGCCTGCGGCGCGGGTCGGACAACCCGTCGCGGCCTGCGCAGGAGCGTCAGCGCGTGACGTGCAGCCCGGCGGTCTCGAGTTCGGCGAGCTGCCACCCGAGCCACGGGCTCCAGGCGAACGGCGCGCCGGCGACGGCCTGCCTGAGAGAGTCCTCGGACACCCATGCCCACTCGGCGACCTCGTCGTCGGCGGGCGCCGGGGTGTCGTCGGTCACGGCACGGAAGACGGGGCAGACCTCGTTCTCCACGATGCCCGAGGCGTCGACCGCGCGGTACCGGAACTCCGGCAGCACGACCTCGACGTCACGCACGGTGATGCCGAGCTCGCGAGAGGCACGACGGCCGATGGCGTCCTCGAAGGACTCGTCCGGACCGGGGTGGCCGCAGAAGGTGTTCGTCCACACCCCCGGCCAGGTCTTCTTCGACAGTGCTCGTCGGGTCACCAGGACGTCACCGTCGGTGTTCCGGACGTGGCACGAGAACGCCAGGTGCAGGGGCGTGTGGGCTGTGTGCACCGTGAACTTGTCCGCCGTGCCGATCGGGGTACGGTCGTCGGCCAGGAGCACCACGGATTCAGGGAAAGCGTTCATCTGTGTCGATAGGTTAGGCCAATGAGCGAGGAAGCGACCACCGTGCCGCACATCGACCTCGCGCTCGTCGACGACTGCCTCGAGCGCTTCTTCGCCGTGTCGTCGGCACGCGCCGAGCGCTACGGCCGACCGTCCGAAGAACTGTGGCGCGTGCTCCGCAAGGCGAGCATGGGCGGCAAGCGCTTCCGGCCCCGCATGGTCATGACCGCGTACGCCGGCATGGGCGGCACCGACGTGCACGCCGCCGCCAACGTCGCTGCGGCCTACGAACTCCTGCACACCGCACTCGTGGTGCACGACGACGTCATCGACCGTGACTGGTCGCGCCGCGGTCAGCCGAACGTCGCCGGGTCCTTCCGTGACAACGGGACGACGGGCGGCCTGCCGTTGCCGACGGCCGAGCACCGGGGGATGAGTGCCGCGGTCATCGCCGGCGACCTGGCACTCGCCGGTGCGCCCCGCTTCATCGAGGCTGCGGGCGTCGACGGCACCCGCCGCGAGCGGCTGCTCGAACTGCTCGACGAGGCGGTGTTCGCCAGCGCTGCCGGCGAGATGACCGACGTCGACCTGGCACTCGGCGTGATGCCGACGGTGGACGAGGTCCTGGCCATGGAGCGGGCGAAGACGAGCGTGTACTCGTTCGAGGCGCCCCTGCAGTCCGGGGCCGTGCTGGCCGGCGCCGACGAGGAGATCGTCACCGCCCTCGGGGCCTTCGGCCGCGAGATCGGGATCGCGTACCAGATCGTCGACGACCTGCTCGGGGTCTTCGGCGACGAGACCATGACCGGCAAGACCGTGCTGGGCGACCTGCGCGAGGGCAAGCGCACCATGCTGATCGCGTACGCGGCGACCACCGACTGCTGGCCCGACCTCGAGCCGTACCTCGGCGACCCGGACCTGACCGAGGCCCGCGCGGACGAGGTCCGTGCGACCCTGGTCTCCTGCGGTGCGCGCGGCGCCGCGGAAGCACGTGTCGCCGACCACACCGCACTCGCCCGGGCCGAGCTCGCCCGGCTGCCGTACGACCTCGCCGACCGCCTGGAGGCCCTCGTGACCGAACTCGTGGAGCGCGCCCGGTGACCCACAGCACCACCACGGCGACCGGATCCCGTCCGGCTCGCCTCCAGCTCTACGACGCCACGGCCGAAGCCGCGTCGGGGGTCGTCATCGACCGGTACTCCACGTCGTTCGGCCTGGCGAGCCGCATGCTGGCCCGCGACACGCGCGAGCACATCCGGAACGTCTACGCACTGGTCCGCGTCGCGGACGAGGTCGTCGACGGCCCCGCGACCGAGGCCGGGCTCGACCGCGAGCTCGCCCGCACGGTGCTCGACGAGCTCGAGGCCGACACCGAACGGGCCATCGCGCTCGGCTTCTCGGTGAACCCGGTCGTCCACGCCTTCGCCCGCACGGCCCGCGCCACCGGCTTCGGCGCCGAGCTCACCGCCCCGTTCTTCGCCTCGATGCGCATGGACCTCGACCGCACCGAGCACGACGACGACTCGTTCTACGCGTACGTGTACGGCTCGGCCGAGGTCGTCGGCCTGATGTGCCTGCGCGCGTTCGTGTACCGCGCCGGTCGGCCGACGTTCGACCAGGCCGAACTCGTCGCCGGTGCACGTGCGCTCGGCGCCGCGTTCCAGAAGGTGAACTTCCTGCGTGACCTGCACGCCGACTTCGAGGTGCTCGGTCGCTCGTACTTCCCGGGCGTCGACATCCGCTCCTTCGACGAGGCCACGAAGCACCGCCTGGTCGCCGACGTGCAGGCCGACCTCGACCACGCAGCACGCACGATCCGGCTGCTGCCGGCCGACGCCCGCAACGCCGTCGGACTCGCGCACGCACTGTTCCAGGAACTCAACGACCGACTCGCGCGCACCCCGGCGAGCCGCCTCGTCACGACGCGCGTGCGCGTCCCCAACCCGGTGAAGGTGCGCCTCGCGGCGCAGGTCCTCGCCGGACGCGCACCGCTCCGGTCGCGCGTCACCACCCACCGGCCGGGAGGCTCCTCATGACCCCGCCCCGCGCCTCCCGACCGACGACGGTCGCAACCACCACCCGGCGCAAGGTGCCCGCACGCCGCGCCGTCGTCATCGGCGGCGGCATCAGCGGCCTGGCGGCCGCCGCGCTGCTCGCACGCGACGGCTTCTCGGTGACGGTGCTCGAGCAGCGCACGCAGCTCGGCGGCCGTGCCGGTTCGTGGGAGCAGGACGGGTTCCGGTTCGACACCGGGCCGTCGTGGTACCTCATGCCCGAGGTCTTCGACCACTTCTTCCAGCTGCTCGGAACGTCGGCCGAGGCCGAACTCGACCTGGTGAAGCTCGACCCCGGCTACCGCGTCTACAGCGAGGGCCACGACGAGCCGATCGACCTGCGCGCCGACGCCGAGGCCAACATCGCGCTGTTCGAGTCCATCGAGCCCGGTGCCGGCGAGCGGATGCGGAAGTACCTCGCGTCGGCCGAGGACACCTACACGATGGCCGTGCGCCGGTTCCTCTACACGAGCTTCCAGGACCTCACGAAGCTCGCCGCACCCGACGTCCTGCGGCGCCTGCCCAAGCTCGCGCGCCTGCTGCTCGAGCCGCTCTCCACCTTCGCCGAGACCGCGGTGCGCGACCGTCGCCTGTGGCAGATCCTCGGCTACCCGGCGGTGTTCCTCGGCACGAGCCCGTACGCGGCGCCGAGCATGTACCACCTGATGAGCCACCTCGACCTGGCCGACGGCGTGCTCTACCCGAAGGGCGGCATCACGGAGGTGATCTCCGCCGTCGAGCGGGTCGCCCGGGCCGAGGGCGCGAAGATCATCGCCGGCGCGAAGGTCGAACGGATCGTCGTCGAGGACGGCGTCGCCACCGGGGTCGTCCACCGCGACCGCGACGGCGTGCAGCACACGGCCCCCGCCGACCTCGTGGTCAGCGCTGCCGACATGCAGCACACCGAGATGCAGCTGCTCGAGCGGGAGCACCGCACCCACGGCGCGGACCACTGGAAGAAGCGCGACCCGGGCCCGAGCGCGGTGCTCGTGTACCTCGGCATCGACGGTCCGACGCCGGGCCTGCTGCACCACACCCTGATGTTCACCGCGGACTGGAAGGCGAACTTCGGCGCGATCTTCGGCGACGACCGGCACGTGCCGGACCCCGCCTCGATCTACGTCTGCGCCCCGTCCGAGACCGACCCGAGCGTCTCGCCGCCCGGCACCAGCAACCTGTTCATCCTGGTGCCGCTGCCAGCCGACCTGTCGATCGGCAAGGGCGGCATCGACGGTGCCGGTGACTACCAGGTCGAGCAGATCGCGGACCGTGCCATCGACGTGCTGGCCGAGCGCGCCGGGGTGCCGGACCTGCGCGACCGCATCCGGGTCCGACGGACGATCGGACCGCGCGACTTCGCCGACGACCTGAACGCCTGGAACGGCTCGATGCTCGGCCCGGCGCACACCCTGAAGCAGAGCGCGTTCTTCCGCGAGAAGAACGCGTCGAAGAAGGTCGAGGGGCTGTACTACGTCGGTGCCTCGACGATCCCGGGCATCGGTCTGCCGATGTGCCTGATCAGCGCCGAGGTCCTGCTCAAGCGCATCCACGGCGACCGGAGCACCGAGCCGCTGCCGACGCCCCTCGGGGCCCCGCGGGACCGGACCGAGACCGCCTGATGCCCGGGGTCTACCTCGCCGGCCTGGTGGTGTCCCTGGTCGGCATGACCGTGCTGGACGCCCGCTTCCGGCTGTTCTTCTGGCGGGCACCCTGGCGGGCGGCGGCCGTGATGGTCGTCGGCGTCGCGTTCTTCATGGTGTGGGACGTCGCCGGTGTCGCTGCCGGCATCTTCTTCATCGGGCCGCAGAACCTGCTCACCGGGGTGCTCCTGGCGCCCGAGGTCCCGCTCGAAGAGCTCTTCTTCCTGCTGCTGCTCTGCTACTCGACGATGGACCTGGTCGGCTTCGTCCGGCCCCTGGTGCAGCGGGCGACCGATCGGCGGCGGTCGTGAACGGCACCGGGGCGTACGCGCTCCTGGCCCTGCCGTTCTTCGGCGTCACGGCCGTCGTGGCCGTGGTCGCCGGCGTCGTCGCCGCCCGCCGGGCCCGTGCAGCGGGTCGACGGCCCGCGGTCGGGCGCCGGGTCGCGGTGCTCACGTCCGTGATCGCCGGCGTCGCGTTGCTGGTGATGACGATGGTGTTCGACAACGTCATCGTCACGCTGCGGATCGTCGCGTACGACCCCTCGCTCATCAGCGGTGCGAAGATCGGTGCGATCCCGGTCGAGGACCTCGCCTACGCGATGTCCGCCATCGTGCTGCTGCCCAGCCTGTGGGTCCTGTTCGACCGGACGGGCGCACGCGACCGGACGAACGCCAGCGACCGGACCAGCGCGCGCCCCGCGCTCGGCCCGACCACAGCACCAGCAGAGGACATGAAGTGAACGCCAGCACCGCCTCCAGGCCGTCGACCCTGCGCGCCCTGTTCGTGTCGTCGCGCCCGATCAGCTGGGTGAACACCGCCTACCCGTTCGGCGCCGCGTACCTGCTCGGCAGCGGGGTCGGCGTCGAGGGCGGCGGCGGGTTCTCGCTCGTCGCGTTCCTGGTCGGCGTCGTGTACTTCCTGGTGCCCTACAACCTGGCGATGTACGGCATCAACGACGTCTTCGACTACGAGTCCGACCTGCGCAACCCGCGCAAGGGCGGCGTCGAGGGCGCCCTGCTCGACAAGAGCGTCCACCGCACCACGCTGTGGGCCGTCGTCGTCACGAACGTCCCCTTCCTCGTCGCGCTCGTGGTGCTCGGCGCGGTCAGCGGCAACGGGCCGTGGTCGTGGCTCGTCCTGGCGATCAGCGTCTTCGCGGTCATCGCGTACTCGGCACCGGGGCTGCGGTTCAAGGAGAAGCCGTTCCTCGACTCGCTCACGTCGAGCACCCACTTCGTCTCACCGGCGATCTACGGCCTCGCCCTCGCCGGTCCGCACTGGACCGGTGAACTCGTCGCCGTGTGCATCGCGTTCTTCCTGTGGGGCGTGGCCTCGCACGCGTTCGGTGCCGTGCAGGACGTCCTGGCCGACCGCGCCGGCGGCATCGGCTCCGTCGCGACCGTCATCGGTGCACGGGCCACCGTCCGCCTGGCCTTCGTCGCCTACCTGGTCGCCGGCGTCGCGCTGCTGTTCTCGGCGTTCCCCGGGCCGATCGCCGCGATCGTCGTCATCCCGTACGCGCTCAACGTGCTGCCGTGGTGGAACATCACGGACCAGGGCGCCGAGGCCGCGAACGCCGGGTGGAAGCGCTTCCTCTGGATCAACTACCTGGCGGGCTTCATCGTCACGATGGCACTCATCGCGTACGCCTTCACGCACTGACAGACTGGACGCACGCACCGCGGCGTCCGTGGTGCGTCACCAGTCACGACGGCAGTCACGAAGGAGTGCGCGCATGAGCGTCCGGATCATCCACGTCGGTCTCGGAGGGTGGGGCGGCAACTGGGCCCGCACCGCCATCCCAGAGGTGTCGGAAGTGCAGGTGGTCGGGATCGTCGACCCGTCGGCGCCGACGCTCGAGGCCGTGCGGACCGACCTCGGGCTCCCGGCCTCCGCGGCGTTCGGGTCCCTGACCGAGGCGCTCGCCGCGGTCGAGGCCGACGCCGTCGTCATCACCGCCCCGGCCGTGACGCACGTGCCGCTCGCGCTCGAGGCCCTCGATGCCGGCAAGCACGTCCTGGTCGAGAAGCCGTTCGCCAACACCACCGACGAGGCCGTCACCGCGGTCCGTCGCGCCGAGGAGCTCGGCCTGGTGCTGCAGGTCAGCCAGAACTACCGCTGGTACCCGGCACCGCGGGTCGTGCAGGAGATGCTCGAGGCGGACGTCGTCGGCGAGGTCTCCGCGATCAACGTCGACTTCCGGCAGTGGGACAACGACCAGCCCGCCGAGACGTACCCGCACTACCGGTTCCCGCACGCGATGATCAACGACATGGCGATCCACCACTTCGACCTGCTCCGGATGATCACCGGGCAAGAGGCCGTCCGGGTCTTCGCCAAGGCCAGCTACCCCGCGTACAGCAAGTACCAGGACGAAGCGGTCGCCTCGATGATCATCGAGCTCGACGGCGGCACGGTCGTCAACTACCGCGGCAGCTGGCTGAGCCGCGGCCCGCGCACCGCCTGGGCCGGGGAGTGGAGCATCGAGGGCGAGGACGGCGAGCTCTGGTTCACGAGCCGCGACGGTGAGCCGAACGCGGTCGACGGCGACCGGGTCACCGTCCGCCGCACGCAGGACGACGTCGCCGAGCCGGTCGAGCTGCCCGTGCTCGCGCACACCGACCGCCAGGGCGGGCTGCAGGCGTTCGCCCGATCGGTGCAGGGCGGTCCCGCCCCCGAGACGAGCGGTCGTGACAACCTGCGGAGCCTCGCGCTGATGGAGGCCGCCGGCCGCTCCGCGGCGTCCGGCCTGCCCGAGGACGTCGTCGTCCCGTCCTGACCGCACCCACCCACGGCCTGGAGGCGCGGGGCGGGCCCGCACCGCGCCTCCAGGCCGGCTCTGGTCGCGTCCACCGCGTCGGTGACCTTTCGCGCGCGCCGACAGTCCACGCGTCACGCCGCGCGTGAGGTGTCGCTGAGCCCGTGGACTCGCGAGCAGGTCGCGCGTCAGGCGGCGCCGGCCGCCCGCCGCGCCTGCGCGACGGCCCGCCGCACGCCGAGCGACCAGCCCGGCCCGTGGCCGGGCAGCACGTGCTTCGCCTCGGTGTCCGCGAGCCGGTCGAGCGACGCGACCGCCGTGTCGACGTCGGAGGTCGCCGCGGGTGCGACGATCCGCGGTCCGATACCGCCCGTGTACGGGTCGAAGGTGACGAGCGCGTCCCCGGCGATCACGGCGTCACGGTCGGCGAAGTGCAGGGCCACGTGGCCGTCGGTGTGCCCCGGGGTCTCGATGATCCACGGGTTGCCCGGCACGTCGGCGCGGCTCTCCAGCGGCTCGGTGTCCGCAATGCCGTCGACGGTGACCGCACCGGCCAGCAGCATCCGGCCCAGGGGGCGCAGACCACCCGGGTGGAGCGCCACGAACCCGAAGCGGTTCGTCTGCGGCCGGTACGAGTACGGGTGCGCGGCGAGGTGTCGATCGCCCGGGTGGACGAACACGGGTGTGCCCCAGTCGCGGTGCATCCGTGCGGCGGTGCCGACGTGGTCGAAGTGCCCGTGCGTGAGCAGGAGCCCCTCGACCTGGTCGGGCGTGTAGCCCAGGTCGTGCACGGCGAGCTGCAGGTGCGGCCATGCGGCGGGCAACCCCGCGTCGACGACGAGCAACCGATCGCCGGTCTCGACGAGGTACGTGTTGGTGTGTGCGATCTCGAGGCGGTGGATCCCCTCGGCGGCGTCCCGGAAGAGCATGTGCGGCACGGTAGACGCGGCCTGCTGGGCACGATCCCGGGTGGGACGTGTACGAAATGGGGAATGGCCAAGGACAGTCTGCCCGAGCTCGAACTCGCCAACGTGCGCACCCGCGAGGGCATCACGGACACCGTGACGGAGCTGAAGCGACGCGCGGACCTGCCCGCCCGGACGCGGCTCGCGGTCGCCAAGACGAAGCAGCGGTGGCACCGCGACCCCACGCCGCTGGTGGCGATGGGCATCACCGGGCTGACCGGTGTCGCGGCGATCGTCCTCGGCATCGCACTGCGGAACCGCCCCGCCGGGCACCTGGCCCAGCCGCCGGCGAACTCGGCCTTCACCGCGTTGCTGCCGTTCGGCGCGCGTGGCGACGCCCCCTCGGCGAAGGAGCAGGCGCAGGCAGGTCGCAAGGGCCGGAAGGCGCGGGCCAAGGCGGCGGAGGAAGCCCTGGAGCAGGACCCGGCGCACCGCGCCCGCGTGAAGCAGCAGGTCGGCATCGCGGCGGTGCAGCGACGGGCGAACAAGAACCGCAAGCAGGCGGTCAAGCGGTCGAAGCAGGCCCTGAAGGCGAGAGGGTAGTCACATGGCGCACGAAGAGCACAAGCCGGACCCGGACGACGCCCGGAAGCCCGACAACCCCACCGACCTCAAGAAGCCGACGCTCGTCTACACGCTGAAGAAGACGCTGCGCGAGTTCACGAGCGACCAGTGCACCGACCTGGCGGCGAGCCTGACGTACTACTCCGTGCTCGCGCTGTTCCCCGGGCTGCTGGCGGTCGTGTCGATCCTGGGCCTGGTGTCGGACCCGGCGAAGACCATCGAGACCCTGCTCCAGGTGATCCGCAACGTCGGCGGCGGTGACGTCGCGAGCCTGCTGAAGGAGCCGGTGAACGGCCTGGTCCGCTCGCCCGCTGCGCCGGTGACGTTCATCGTCGGTCTGCTCGGCGCCCTCTGGTCGGCCTCCGGCTACGTGGGCGCGTTCGGCCGTGCCATGAACCGGATCTACAACGTCCGCGAGGGCCGCCCGATCTGGAAGCTCCGCCCGACCATGCTCGGCGTGACCGTCACCACCGTCGTCCTGCTCGTGGTCGGTCTGCTGGTCCTGGTGAGCGCGCCGCTCGCCCGCAGCTTCGGCGACGTCATCGGTCTCGGCGACGTGGCCGTCACCGTCCTGTCGATCGTGCAGTGGCCGATCCTGCTCGTCATCGCGATCATCGTCGTCGCGGTGCTCTACTACTGGTCGCCGAACGTCAAGCAGCCGAAGTTCACCTGGGTCAGCGGCGGCTCGATCCTGGCGCTGCTCATCTGGATCATCGCCAGCGTCGGCTTCGGGTTCTACGTCGGGAACTTCTCGAACTACAACGCCACGTACGGCTCCCTCGGTGGGGTCATCGTGTTCCTGCTGTGGATCTGGATCACGAACAACGCCCTGCTCTTCGGCGCCGAGTTCGACGCCGAGATCGAGCGGGGTCGCGAGCTGCAGGCCGGCATCCGGGCGGAGGAGGACATCCAGCTCCCCGAGCGCGACACCCGCCAGATCGAGAAGCAGGACGAGAAGCGCGCGCAGGACGTGCTCGAGGGCATCCGCATCCGCCAGGGCGTCGACAACGACTGACCGCGGCTCGTCCGACCACCGCTGACGGGCGCTCTCCGGGTCGGGGCGCTACGGTGCGAGCGTGCCGTCCTTCCTCGAGGGGCTCCCGTTCCGGTGGCTCGTCCTCGCGCTCTTCGTGATCGTGTTCTGCCGTGCGCAGGCCACGTACTGGGTCGCGCGGCTCGCGGTGACCGGCGCGTCCCGATCGCGGTGGGGCGGCTGGCTGCGCTCGCCGGCGGTCCGTCGCGGTTCGGCGCTGCTCGACCGCTGGGGGCTGCCCGTCGTGACGGTGAGCTTCGTCGTGGTCGGCCTGCAGACGGTGATGAACGCCGCGGCGGGGCTGGCGCGGGTCGCCTGGTGGCGGTACACGATCGCGATGGTGCCCGGGTGCGTGGCATGGGCGTTCCTGTACGCGACCGTCGGGCTCGCCGTGTTCTGGGCGGTCGTCGCGGCGCTCGCCGGCTCGCCGTGGGGCATCGCAGCGCTCGTGGGCCTGGTGGTCGTCGCCGGCGTCGCGCTGACGGTCCTGCGTCGTCGCCGCGACCGCACAGGAGGCCCGGCCCGGCTTCCGTAGGCTGGCCTCCGTGACGACAGACCAGCTCCAGAACCGTCCGGTCGCCCTGGTGACCGGAGCCACCCGCGGCATCGGGCGCGCGATCGCCGCCGACCTCGGCCGCACCCACCACGTACTCGTGGGCGGCCGGTCCGCCGACGCCGTGGACGCCCTCGTCCAGGAGCTGCCGAGCGCGGCGCCGTTCGTCGGTGACCTGGGCTCGGGCGAGGTCCCCGCGCTGCCGGATCGGCTCGACGTCCTCGTGCACTCGGCCGGTGTCGAGCAGGGCACCACCGTCGCCGACACCCCGCGCGCTGTGTGGGAGCAGGTCTTCGCGACGAACGTGTTCGCGGTCGCCGAGCTCACCCGGCTGGCGCTGCCGGCACTGCGGGCGGCGCGCGGCATCGTCGTGCCGATCAACAGCGGCTCCGGGTTCCACTCGGGCCCCGGTGGTGGGGTGTACGCGGCGTCGAAGTTCGCGCTGCGGGCCTTCGCCGACGCCCTGCGCGAAGAGGAGCGGGCGAACGGCGTGCGGGTGTCGAGCGTGCACCCGGGCCGGACCGACTCGGACATGCAGCGGCAGCTCGTGGCGAAGCTCGGGGAGTCCTACGACACCGACTACTACCTGGCACCCGAAGACGTGGCCGCCGCGGTCCGCACCGTCGTCGACCTGCCCGAGCGCGGCACCGTCGAGTCGCTCGCGATCCGGCCGACCCGACGGCGCTGACGTCCGTCCCTCGACGGGTCACCGCAGCTCGATCCGTTCGTCGAGGTCGAGTCGCTCCAGGAACGTCTCGTCGTGGCTCACCACGACGAGTGCTCCCCGGTAGGCCCGCAGCGCATCCACGAGCTGGTCGACGCTCGTCAGGTCGAGGTCGTTCGTCGGCTCGTCGAGCACGAGCAGCTGCGGCGGCGGGTCGGCGAGCACCAGGGCCGCCAGCGCCACCCGGAACCGCTCGCCGCCGGACAGGTCCCCGGCCGGGCGGTCGACGGTGTCCCCGCGCACCAGGAACTTCGCCAGCCGGTTGCGGACCTCGGCGACGGGCACGTGCGGGGCGTCCCGGCGCATGTTGTCGAGCACCGTGACGGTGTCGTCCAGGCTGTCCTTCCGCTGCGGCAGGTACGCGATGCGGTCGACGTGGGCGACGGCCGCGGTCTCGGGCAGCGGGTGCTCCCGGGCCGCGGGGTCGCCGACGAGCTGCTCGAGCAGGGTGGACTTGCCGACGCCGTTGTCCCCGGTGACGGCGATCCGTTCCGGCCCCTGCACGATGACGTCCCGTCCGCGGACGGTCACGGTGGCGATCCGACGCGATGCCGGCACGTCCGGGTCGGGCAGGGTGACGTGGATCGACTCGTCGTCGCGCAGGCGGAGCTCGGCCTCGCGCTTGGTGGCGAGTGCGGCGGCTTCGTCGTCCGCGTACCCGACGCGCAGTCGGCCGGCGGTCTCCTGCGCCTTCTTCCGCTGCTCGTTCGCCAGGATCTTCGGCATCGAGCGGCCCGCTTTCTCGCCGGCCTTCGCCCGTCGGGCGATCTTGGTCTCTGCCTCGATGCGCTGCCGCTTCTCGGTGCGGTGCCGCTGTTCGGCGACGCGGACCTCGCGCTCGACGGCCGCCTGTTGCACGGCCAGGTGCTCCTCGAACGCGCTGAACGTCCCGCCGAAGACCGTCATCGACCCGGCGCGGAGCTCCACGGTCTCGTCGACGTGCTCGAGGAGTTCCCGGTCGTGGCTGACGAGCACCAGGGTGCCGCGCCAGTCGTCGACCAGGTCGAGGAGCAGCCCGCGGGCCCGGCGGTCCAGGTTGTTCGTCGGCTCGTCCAGGAACACGATCGGCCGGGCGCGCAACCGAACCCCGGCGACGGCGACGAGCACCGACTGCCCGCCGGACAGCGTCGACACCGGCCGGTCGAGGTCGGTGCCGTCGAGCCCGACCCGGTCGAGCACCGCGGCGGCCCGTTCCTCCAGGTCCCAGTCGTCGCCGACTGCCTCGAGCTGTGCGGCCGTGGCGTCGCCGGCCAGGACGGCCCGGAGCGCGGTGAGTGTGGGCCGGACGCCGAGCAGGTCGGCGACGGTGTCGTCGATCCCCGTTGCAAGGCGCTGCGGCAGGTGGTCGACGGGACCCGACGTCGCGATGCTGCCCGACGTGGGGTGGAGCCGGCCGGTCGCGAGCCGGACCAGCGTGGACTTGCCGGCCCCGTTCCTCCCGACCAGCCCGGTCCGGCCACGTCCGAAAGCGGCGGTCAGGTGGTCGAGCGCGACGGTGCCGTCGGGCCAGGCGAAGGTGACGTCGTGCAGGACGACGGACGGACTGGTGGGCATGGGGTGTCTCCCGGTGTCGATGCTGGGCGCACGACACCGAGGCCACCGCGGTGCGGTGGAGCGCCCGACGGGGCGCGCGATCACGGTGTCAGCGCGTGGGCTGAGCGGTACCGGTGATCGACAGCAATCCGTCTGCTTCCGTCGGGGGACCCCCGTGTCCGCCATCCGTTCCGCCGGTCGGTCTCCCGCCCCGGCGGCCCCGCGATGACGACGAGGTGACCTCCACGGTAATCCCGTGACACGGGCACCCGCAAGGGATGACAGGCTGGGGGCATGCCGGAGAACCTGTTGCCGACCCCGTCGTCGAACCCCGAGACCCTGCTGCCCGCCGAGCCGGAGGTGACCGCCGCGATCGAGGCGGAGGCCCCCGTCGCCAGCGTGGTGGTGTCCTACCCGTCGTCGAGCCTGGCGTGGGCGTTGCTCGCCGACGAGGCGTGGGCGCGCGGCGCGACCCTCGAGTCCTACGCGTACGCCCGTGTCGGGTACCACCGTGGGCTCGATGCCCTGCGCAAGGCCGGCTGGCGCGGTGTCGGTCCGGTGCCGTGGTCGCACGAGCCCAACCGTGGCGTGCTGCGGGCGCTGTTCGCCCTGCGGCGTGCGGCCGAGGCGATCGAGGAGCCGGGCGAGGCCGAGCGCCTGACCGACTTCCTGAACGCGAGCGCCCCCGAGGCCCTGCGCGCCCTGTCCGCCGGCGCGTAGGCGGCGGGAGCGACTCGTCCTGCGCCAGCGACTCGTCGTAGACGCGCGATCAGCCGGACCATTTCTCGGTCGACTGGACCAAAGGGCCACGGCGCGAGCTCCCGTCACCTCGCTCATGGGAGCCAGAGCGCGCCAGGCGAAAGACTTTCCACGGCATCGCGTCCCCTGAGCGCCACATGAGGACGAGCATTGAACCGAGCATCGAGATCTCGAACGTGACCAGTCCGAGAACCATCGAGAAGACGAGGTGCAGCGTCGCGGAGGCACCGAGCGTCAGCAAGCGAGGCGTACGACGTCGGGCGGCGAGCACTGAGACAGCGAGAACGTACTCGGTGACGATGACCCCCCACGTCGCAGCGTGGAGGATGGTTCCATGTGACAGAACCCATTCGAGGAACTCTCGAACCTCGGAGCGGGCACCAAAGTTCGGTTGTTGCACCCAGTACCACAAGGCGCTTCCATCTGCCCATATGGGATGGGCTTGTTTGACGGTGGCGGCTTCGAGGTACACGTAGGCGAGTTGCAGCTTGAGCGCGAGCAACAGGACGTGGGCCGGGATGTTCCGCCGCTGGCGGAGCGCCGTATCGCGCGGACGCCAACCGTTCCACCGTCGATCGGTGCAGCAGACGACCGCCAGCACGACGCTGACAGTGGTCTCGAGGTAGTCGCCTCCCTCGATCCCGACCGTGTTCGATGCAAGGCTGAAAGCGGCGTAGGCGTGCAAAGGAGCCGATACCGCGGGCATGACCCCGAGCAGCGTGGGGATGCACATCGCCACCAGGAGCCAGCGAACCAGTTCGCCGAGGTTATCCGGTGCAAGGCAGAACGCACCTGCCGAAGCGATACCAGTGCAGGACGACGGTGTCGTACCGACCAGTGAAGGATCGTGTAGCAACACTGAAGTCGGATTGAGCAGCAGCACGAGGAAGGTCGACGAGGCCAGCACCGAGCGTGCGAGCGTTAGCTGGAAGCCGTGGGGTGACCGCCCCCACGCAATCATCACTCGATCGCCCCAGCGATCCAAGAGACGACTCAGCCGAGGCATCTGACCTCCAGCGCCAGGACAGCTCCCGGAGCCGCGACCCGGAAACGAGAGAACGCGAACGGAATCGGCGGTTGTCGGGTGAGGATCAGCGTTCCGCATAGAGACTCCGATGAACTGTGAAGCCGCACCACCGGAGCGTTTCGCAGGCCGGTCGTCGTCAAGCACGAGCCAGGGGCACTCAGTGCCCGGCAGTCGGTCCAACGGGTGCCGGCAGGCAGGCTTTCGAGCAGGAACGACAGGTCCTGGTCGAAGTTCCGGGATCGGCGTGAGAAGCCGAACAAGTTCTCCCTCGATGAAGTGACGTTGCCCTCCGCTACCCGCCATTCGTTGCCGTGCCGATGAGCGACTCGGACTATGTCTTCGCGTGCATCGCGGGTGAAGAAGCCCCATCCTTGTCGGAACAGTTGGGCGGCGGGCTGTCCTGAAAGTTGCCGTCCTGTCGGATCGCTCACGGTCTGTGACACCTTGTTGCCGGCGAACGACGCGAGCGTCAGGATCATGGCTCCTGCTACGGCGAGAACGGCGATTCCGAGCGCGATCTTCGACCGCTGCGCACTCACGTTCTACGCGAAGACCGTCGCCACTCGTGCGGCGACCTCGGACTCGTTCAGGTGGGGGTACTGCTCCACGATTCGGGCGGGATCGGGGGAGGGGAGGTTTCCGTCGACGCGTGGAGTTGACCGTGAACCGAACACCCCGTTGTTCGACCACAAGCCGTTTTGATTGACGACCATGTTGACGTTGCCGGCGACGTTGAAGTTGACCGCGGCGAGAACCGTTCCGACCGCGATCACTGCCACGAGTGCCGCAGCGCACACAGTGGGCCCACACACTCGTGGTTGCATTGCGTCTGATCGCTCTGAGATCACCTCTGGGTACTGCGAACGCAGCGACTTCTCGAAAGCTTCGCGGAGATCACCGAAGGCCGACAGCGTTTTGTAGGGATCTCCGGACTTCACGGCTTCGATGGAGCTGTCGGTTCCGTACGCGCTGTTGTCGACCAGGTCGGTGACGATGTTGTCCATCACCTCGTCGTACTTCTTCAGTCCGGATTCGTCGAGATCCTCGGGAAGTTCGACCCTGGTGTTGATGCGGTCGGCGAATTCACCCTGGCCGAAGACCAAGCCTCGGACGATCTGCTCATCGGAGAACACATCGCGCTGGTCCGCGTGTGCGGCTGTCACGCTCCCCAAGGCGATCACTGCGGTGAGTGTGACTGCGGTGGTGATCAACTTCATGGCTACCCCTTTGTGAGTTGGTGGGTCGTGCTGTTGGTCTTCAGCGGCGGCGAATCAAGTGGTCCGGCTGCGGGTCGTTTCGAAGCGTCAGTTCAGTCGTCATCTCTGTTGGCTTCAACCAGCCGGGCGGCGCGATGGGCGACAACGGCACCGACGATGAGGAAGCAAACTGCGAGCGCCATCCCGATGGGGAGGTACGTGTCAGCAACGCGACTGGGTGCCACGATGTCCAGGACCCCGGAGCCGGCCAACGCTGCAGCACCGGAGTGGAGCCACCTTCGGGCCGCACGGTGGCCGACCTGCCAAGCAGCTTTGGACCGCATCACGGAAGCGATGCGGATTCCAGCGCCACCGTTCGGCCCGACGATGCCGCGCGCAGTCAGCTCGGCGACGACGGTGATTACCGACGCGCTAGCAAAGAGGGCCAAGCCGGAGAGAAGCATATGAGTACTGAAACGTAGAATGTCACCTGTGTCAAGAGCGAATGAACCCCTTTGTGCATGCGGCATTGAGCAGCTGCCTCGCTGTGCTTCGATCGGAGGAGGTTGCGTCAACGGAGCGCTCTTGCAGGAGCGCGGCACACGGGAAGCGCCAACGGCCCCAATGGATTGGTGGGCTATCCGCTGCGCACACAAAACACCGGTGCTCGCACCGCACGCCGCGGGACGCGGGTGTGCAACGTGCGAACACCGGTGTTTTGCGCGTGACCGCCTAGCCCAGCAGCACGCTCCAACTGAACGCCTGCGGCCAGAGCTGGTGCTCCGGCAGCACGTCGAGCCCGCACGCCCGGCTGCCGAGCCCGTGCTGCGCGGCGTCGAGGTACAGGTACAGGTGGTCCGACGTCGGCAGCTCGTACGGGTGCTCGGCGCGGTCGATCTGCTGCGCGGTCCACGGCGACAGGGTGAACCCCGCACGGTGCGACCCGACCGTCGACACGGTGAACGGCCCGACGGACAGCTCCCGCAGGTCAGGCCGGTGCCCGGTCTCCTGCGGCCGCGAGTACTCCACCCCGAGCGAGCGCACCGGAGCGGTGAACCGGCCGACACGGGCAGCGTGCGAGGAATCGGCGTACGACTCCAGCGGTCCGGTCCCGAACCAGGTCGCGTCCGCATCCGCCAGCGATGCCGGCAGGTCGAACCGCACCCCGATCCGCGGCCACGTGACGTCCCAGGCGCCGAACGGCACGGCGTCGGTCTGCAGCACGAGTCCGTCGGACGTCAGGGTCCAGCGGTGCGTGACCTCGAGGCCCCACCCACTGTTCGCCGCCGCCACGCGGACGCGCTGCTCCAGACCGGAGTCGGTCCGCGACACCGACACCAGCCGGTGCGTCAGCCGGTCCAGCCCTCGGTCGCGCCAGCGCGACGCCGACGGGGGAGCGGTCGGATCGCCGACACCGTGCGTGAGCACCGGGTCCGCGGTCTCGTAGCCGCCCTGTGACGCCAGGCTGTCGTTGTCGGTCGGTGCACGCCAGAGCTCGAGGCGGGGCCCGGCGACCTCGTGGCCCTTCCAGGACACCAGGTCGCCGCGGGCGCTGAAGGTGCCGTCACCGAGTCGGTCGCCATCCCACCCCTGCCGGGAGGGCCGTGGTGCGTCCGCCGCGCGCGCCGCGACGAGCCGCTGGGTGCGTGCGACGACGTGGCCGGTGTCCGCCCACGCGGTCGGCCCCGCCAGTTCCACGGTCAGGTCGAACCAGAGCTCGTCGCCGGGTGCGAGTTCGGACGTGGCCGCGTCGAGCACCTCGGAGGGCACCGGGATCGTCGCGGACTCACGGGCGGCGACGATGCCCGTGGACAGGCGCCCCGAGGCTTCGACGACGCCGTTCCGCGACAGGGTCCAGCACAGCCGGAGCCCGGCGGTCGAGGCCGAGTGGTACCGGTTCTCGACCAGCACCGTGGTGTCCGAGACCGCGAGCCGGATCGGGGCCACGACGGCGGCGAACTCGGCGAGCCCCGGTGTCGGGGTGTCGTCGGGCAGCACCAGGCCGTCCATCACGAAGTTGCCATCGTGCACGACCTCGCCGAAGTCCCCGCCGTACGCGTAGTAGTCCTCGCCCGTGGGCGTCTTCGCGAGCAGGCCGTGGTCCCGCCACTCCCACACGAACCCGCCGTGCAGCCGCGGGTACCGGTCGACCAGGGCCTCGTACTCGGCGATCTGCCCCGGGCCGTTGCCCATCGCGTGCACGTACTCGCAGTGGATGAAGGGCTTCGACCGCTGCCGTGCGGCCTCGGCCGGGCCGCAGCCGAGCAGGGGCGTCGGGGTGCCACCGCCGATCGACTCGGTCTCCTGCAGCGTCGGGTACATCCGCGAGTAGACGTCGGTGTACTCGCCCGTGTAGTCGCCCTCGTAGTGCACGGGGCGCTCGGCGTCGCGGTCGTGCACCCACTGCGACATCGCCGCGAGGTTCCGGCCGGTGCCCGACTCGTTGCCGAGCGACCACATCACGATCGATGCGTGGTTCTTGTCGCGCTCGACGGTGCGGGCGATGCGGTCGAGGTAGGCCTCGGCCCACGCCGGGTCGTCGGAGGGGTTGCCGACCCAGTCGGTGAACAGGAACCCGTGGGTCTCCAGGTCGCACTCCAGGATCACCCAGAACCCGAGCTCGTCGGCCAGGTCGAGCACGCGGGGGTGCGGCGGGTAGTGCGAGGTGCGGATGGCGTTGACGTTGTTCCGCTTCATCAGCGCCATGTCGGCGCGGGCGTGCTCCTCGTCGAACACCCGGCCGCGCACGGGGTGGGTCTCGTGCCGGTTCACGCCGTGGAACACCACACGCTCGCCGTTCACCAGGAACCGGTCGCCGACGATCGACACGGTGCGGAACCCGAGTCGGAGCGACACCGTCTCACCGCCCGAGGCGCCCGCGCCGGCCGCCGCGGAACCGGTCGACAGCATCGCGTCGTAGAGCTTCGGCAGCTCGGCACTCCACGGCTCGACGCCCTCGACCTCGATCGGCGCGACGTCGTCCGCCGTGGCCCAGGTGACGTCGACGCCCAGGTCGGGCACCGCGAACCGCACCGGGAACACCGCGTCGAGCGTCGGGAACGTGATCGTCCCAGTCCCCGTCTCCGGCCGTCCCGACGCCGCGGTGCCGGACGAGGCAGCCGTGCCGAGCGTCGCCCGCCAACCGGCGCGCACGAACGCGTCGTCGATCGGTGCCGTGGGCCGGGCGAGCAGGGTGACGTCACGGAAGATGCCGGGCAGCCACCACTGGTCCTGGTCCTCCAGGTAGGACGCCGCCGACCACTGGTGCACCCGGACCGCGAGTTCGTTCGCCCCCGGGCGCACCAGCTCTGTGACGTCGAACTCGGTCGCCAGGCGCGAGCCCGTCGACCACCCCACGAGCGTCCCGTTCAGCCACACCCGGAAGTGCGACTCGACCCCGTCGAACCGCAGCAGCACCCGGCCGGCACCGTCGAACGACGACGGCAGCTCGAACGTGCGGCGGTGGTCACCGGTCGGGTTCTCCTCCGGCGGGTGCGGCGGGTCGATCGGGAACGGGTACTGCAGGTTCGTGTAGCTCGGTGCGCCGTGCCCGTGCAGCACCCAGTGCGACG
The DNA here is from genome assembly GCF_003234305.1 of Curtobacterium sp. MCLR17_055. Taxonomy (NCBI): domain Bacteria; kingdom Bacillati; phylum Actinomycetota; class Actinomycetes; order Micrococcales; family Microbacteriaceae; genus Curtobacterium; species Curtobacterium sp. MCLR17_055. The sequence goes on along the minus strand of NZ_QKSX01000010.1, from coordinate 63,402 downwards.
GCACCGGGAGCTCGCCCCAGGCCGGGTCGTCGTCCTCCCCACCCTCGGTCGCGAAGTCCTCGGAGACCGAGGCGACGGGCGACCACCGGAACCGCCAGTCCCCGTTCAGCGACAGGGACGGGGCGTCGGTGTGCAGCCAGGCACGGGGTGCCAGCCGCGAGTCGGAGCCGGGTGCGGTGGACGAGAGTGCGGAGTGGGTCAACCCTTGACCGATCCTTCCGTGAGGCCTCCACGCCAGAAGCGCTGGAGGACGATGATGGCGATGACGAGCGGGATGACCGAGACGAGCACCCCGCCGGTGGTGAGCTGGTAGAACTCCGGCAGGCGGTCGACCTGCGAGCGCCAGTTGTTCAGACCCAGTGTTATCGGGTACAGCTTCTGGTCTGCCAGCATGATGAGCGGCAGGAAGAAGTTGTTCCAGATCCCGACCACCTGGAACAGGAACACGGTGACGAGCGCCGGGGTCATCTGCCGGAGCACCACGGTGTGGAAGATCCGCAGTTCGCCGGCCCCGTCGATGCGTGCCTGTTCGAGCAGGGTGGTGTCCACCGACGCGGCGGCGTACACCCGGCACAGGAACAGCCCGAACGGTGACACCAGGCTCGGGATGAGCACGCTCCAGTACGTGTCGGTCAGGCCCATCGACGAGAACAGCAGGAACAGCGGCAGTGCGGTCGCGGTCCCCGGCACGAGCACGCCGCCGAGGATCGTGCCGAACACGAACTGGCGCCCCCGGAAGTCGTACTTCGCCAGCGCGTACCCGCCGGCCGCGGCGAAGTAGGTCGCCAGGACGGCACCGACGCCGGAGTACAGGATGCTGTTCGCGATCCACCGGACGAAGATGCCGCCGTCGTAGGTGAACACCTGCTGCAGGTTGCTCCAGAGCGCGAACTCGCCGCCGAACCAGAACCCGTTGGTCGAGAACAGCGCGCCCGTGGTCTTCGTCGCGGCGATGACGACCCAGTACAGCGGGACGATGAAGTACAGCGCGACGACGACGAGGATCCCCGTCACCACGATCTGCGAGCGTGGGGACCGGTCGAGCTTCCGTCGCTGGTGCGCCGAGATCGACGTGGTGTCCACGGGGACGGCGGTCTTCGCCGTGGCCGGCGCTTCGATGGCTTCGCTGGTCATCGGTCAGTCCCTTCGGTGGTCGCGACGCGACCGGCCTGGAGGCCCGGGTCGGCTTGGGTGGTGACCGTGCTGCCCGCCGCAGCGCGCGTCTGGAGCGCGGTGCGGGCCTCCCGGCCGTCGCGCCGTGCGCGCTTGCGTCGGTCGCGTTCGTCCTTGGGTGGTCGGTTCGTCAGCGCGAGGAACGTGAACGACAGGATGAACGCGGCCAGCGCGATGATGACCGCCTGCGCACTCGCGACGCCGTACTCGTTGAACGCGAACGCGTTCGTGTAGGCGGCGTAGTTCGGCGTGTACTCGGTGTCGATCGCCGGGGCGACGGTCGACAGGATCTGCGGCTCCGCGAAGAGCTGCAGGGTGCCGATGATCGAGAACACCGTCGTGAGCACCAGGGCCGGTGCGATGAGCGGGATCTGGATCCGCCACGCGACCTGGAACGCGTTCGCTCCGTCCACCTTGGCGGCCTCGTAGACCTCGCCGGGGATGGACTTCAGCTGCGCCACGATGATGAGCATGTTGTAGCCGGTGTACGTCCACGTGACGATGTTCGCGATCGACCACAGCACGCTGTTCGCGCCGAGGAAGTCCGGCTGCAGCCCCATCGACTGCAGCAGCGACACGATCGGTGACAGGCCGGGCACGTACAGGAACGACCACAGGATCGTGGCGATGACGCCCGGGACGCCGTAGGGCATGAAGTAGATCGCCCGGAAGAAGCCCGGCCAGCGGGCGCTCGCCGACTCGAGCAGCAGCGCGAGGATCGTGCAGGCGATGATCATCACCGGGACCTGGACGATGCCGAACAGCAGCATGCGGCCGATCGAGGCGACGAACCCGCTGTCCTGCAGGGCGATCGCGTAGTTGTCGAACCCGGCGAACCGGCCGACCACACCGTCCTCGCCGAACAGGCCCTCACGGTCGACGGTGGTGAACGACTGGAACAGGGCGCTGATGATCGGGATGACGAACGTCAGCAGGAACAGGGCCAGGAACGGGGCGAGCAGGATCCACGGGGCACGCTTCTGCGCGCTCGTGGCCTTCGTGCTCGTGCGGAACGCGGGCGTGCCGCCGGCCGGTCGGCCGGTGGACTGCCGGGTGGTGGTCTGCTGGGTCATCGTGCCGTCCTGACGCTGAGGCCCTTGTCCTTGAAGGACTGGACGATCTCCCGCTGTGCGAGCTCCACCGCGTCACTGAGCTTCAGGCCCGAGGTGAGCTTGCGGCGGAACTGGTTCTGCAGGCTGGTGAAGGCCGACTGGGTCACCGGGGACCACGACCAGTCGATGTTCTGCTCCTTCGAGGCCGGCACGAAGACGTCCTCGTTGTAGTTCTGGCCGGAGAACCACTTCGATGGCTTCTCGCGCTGCGCCCCGATGTAGTCGACGGCGGGTGACCAGCCGATGCCGCAGTGCTTGATCATCGCGTCGATGCCCTCCTTCGAGGTGGTCATCCACGTGATGAACTCGAGCGCCTCCTTCGGGTGCTTCGCGTTCGCCAGCACCGCGGCCGTCGAACCGCCGATGGCGCTCGAGCCGAAGCCGTCGGCGCCCCACTTCTGCATCGGGGCGACCTTCCACTTGCCCTCGCCGCCCTGCACCGACTCGATCAGGGCGTCACCCCAGCTCGCGCTCGTGACCGCGGCGATCTTGCCGCTCGCAGCCGCGGCGTACCACCCGGGGGAGTACGCACCGGCACTCGTGTCGACCAGCTTGTCGTCGATGACCCCGTCGAAGAAGTCCGCGACCATCAGGGTCTTGTCGTCGGTCATGTCGACGACCCACTCGTCGCCGTCGACCTTGAACCAGCGCGCGCCGGCCTGCTGTGCGTACGCGGCGAACGGCGACGCGTCGGCGACCGGGAACACCTCGAGGTAGTTCTGCTTGCCGGTGCTCCGGACCTTGTCGGCCAGGTCACGCCACTCGTCCCACGTCGTCGGGGGTTCGCCGCCGGCCTGCTCGAGGATCGCGGTCTGGTAGTAGAACCCCATCGGGCCGGTGTCCTGCGGGATGCCGTAGATGCCGTCGACGAACGACACCTGCGCCCACGCGGCCTCGTCGTACTTCGACTCGAAGTCCTTCGCGCCGTACCGGGCCAGGTCGACCAGGCCGTTCGCGAGCATGAACTCGGGGATCTGTCGGAGCTCGACCTGCCCGATGTCCGGGCCGCCGCCGGCCGCGAGCGCGGAGTACATCTTCTGGTACCCGCCGCTGTTGCCGCCGGGGATCCAGTTCGCCGACACCTGGATGTCCGGATGTGTCCTGTTCCAGACGTCGCAGACCTTCTGCAGGTCCTTGAGCCAGGCCCAGTAGGTGAGCTGGACGGTCTCACCCGAGGCCGCGGCGGGCACGAGGGCCGCCTTGTTGACGTTGGTCGAGCCCGGGACCGCACAGCCGGCGAGGAGTCCCGCCGCCGCGGTGCCGAGGCCGAAGCCCAACAGGTGTCGTCTCGTGATGGGTCGTGGTCGTGGCGCCATTGCCGCACTCCGTTCGTCGTTGATCGGGGTTGTCGACACCCAATCACAGAACCGAACGCCGTTGTGGTTTCGTGACCGTACCGACACTGCGCGTTCCCTGCGCACCTTGGAACGGCCCCAGGCCCGGGCGCGGACCGTGGGGTCACAGAGCAGACACCGACGCCCCGGACGGCGAAGGCCGCCGGTGGCACGACCGGGAGGACAAGCGATGACCGAACGCGGGAACACCACCCATCGCCCCGAACTCGACGAGCAGCTCGCGCACGAGGCGCAGAGCATCGTCCAGGGGCACGGCAGCAACGCCCACGTCGAGGAGTTCCGGCAGTCCGAGCCGGTCCCCGACGACACCGACGGCCCGGAGACCCTCGCGGCGTCGGGCTACGACGGCGAGCTCGAGGGCGAGCTGCAGGACGACACCACCGACGTGCTCCCCGAGGACGACGCCGACCGGGCCGACCCCCTGCCCACCGGCGACGGCGACGGAGCCGACGCGACCGTGTACCGCACCGAGACCGGGGAGGGCAGCACCGATGGCTCTGACGCAGAATGACGCGCCGCACCTGCAGTCCGGCATCGCCGAACGCCTGAAGCGCGGGGGCACCTGGACGTGGGCCTACGTCGACGCGTCCGGTGACCGTGAGGACCCGCAGCACCTCGCCGCCCTGCAACGCCGGAAGGCCGAGGACGTGCTGCGGTCGGCCGGGGCGGACGCCGAGGTCATCGACACCGTGATGGCCGAACTCGAGGAGACACCCGGGGTGCCGGCACCCGTCAGCCGGTACGTGCTCGTGCACGACGGCGAACTCGTGCTCAGCGAGGTCCTGCCCGGGGCGATGCACGCCCCGACGTCGATCGGCCACGACCCCGTGCCCGACCTGCTGCCGCTCCTGGCACACCGGCCGCTCGACCTGCCGTTCCTGATCGTCGAGGTCGGTCGCGAAGGTGGTGGCTACCGCGCCTACCGCCTGGGCCACGCCGACGTGCCGGACCGTCGCGACGAGCAGCGCGTGCAGGGCCGCACCGACACGCTCCACAAGTTCCAGGGCGGCGGCTGGTCGCACCTGCGGTGGCAGCACCACACCGAGGAGATCTGGCGCGACAACCAGAACGAGGTCGCCACGTCCGTCGACGAGGCCTTCCGGCGGCTGCAGCCGAAGCTCATCGTGGTCGCGGGGGACATCCGCGCACGGGGGCTCCTGCTCGACCAGTTGTCCACCGAGGCGCGCGCCGTCGTCTCCGAGGTCCCGGTCGACACCCGGGCTTCGGATGCGTCGGAGACCGCGCTCGTCGAGCACGTCGACATCGCGCTCGCCCGGGTCATCGCGACCCGTCGGCACGACTTCGAGGACCTGCTCCGCACGCACGTCGGCCGCGGGGACAACCAGACGGTCACCGGCCTCGGGTCCGTCGTCGAGGCGCTGCAGCAGGCGCAGGCCTCGGTCGTCGCGATCGACGCCGCCGCGATCGGCGACCGCACCCTGCTCGCGCTGGGAGCGGTGCCGTGGATCGCCACGGCACCCGAGCAGGCGGCGGGGGCACCGGTCATCGGACCGGTCCCGGCCGTGTGCGCGATCGTCCGGGCGGTCGCCCTCACCGACGCGGAGCTGCTGCTCGTGAACGCCGCGTCGCTCCCGAACGGTGCGCCCGCCGCGGCGTTGCTGCGGTGGCCGGTGGGACCGGCGGTGCCGGCCGCCTGAGCGGTGACCGGACGACGGACGGGAGGCCCGGTGCCGGCTGGTACCGGGCCTCCCGTCCGTCTCGGCGCGATCCTGCGGGCCGCCACGACGGCCGCGTATAGCGTCCCGGCCATGACCGACGACCGCCGACGTGAGCTCGGCACCAGCGACGCCCCCGTGGAGGACGAACTCGCGGAGTCCTTCGACGCGACCATCGAGGAGGGCGCGGAGCGGCTGCAACGGACGACCCGGGCTGTCCTCGTCACGGGGTTCTTCGGCGGCCTCGAGGTCGGTCTCGGGGTGATGGCGTACCTGGCGGTGCTCACCGAGACCGACAGCCACCTGCTCGCCGGGCTGGCCTTCGGCATCGGCTTCATCGCGCTGCACCTGGCGCACAGCGAACTGTTCACCGAGAACTTCCTGATGCCGGTCGCGGCCGTGGTCGCCCGCGAGGGGACCGTGCTGCAGCTCGTGCGACTGTGGGGCGGCACCCTCGTGGCGAACCTGGCCGGGGGATGGGTGTTCATGTGGCTCGTCGTCCAGGCGTTCCCGCAGTGGCACGCCACGCTCTCGGAGTCGGCGCACCACTACGTCGACGCACCGTTCGGACTGCAGAGCATCGTGCTGGCGGTCCTGGGCGGCAGCACCATCACCCTGATGACGCGGATGCAGCAGGGCACCGACTCGGACCCCGCGAAGCTCGTCGCCGCCGTCGCCGGAGGCTTCCTGCTCGCCGGGCTGCAGCTCTTCCACTCGATCCTCGACTCGCTGCTCGTCTTCGGTGCGATCCAGTCGGGCGCGGACATCACCTACGGGCAGTGGCTCGGCTGGTTCGGCTACACGCTGCTGTTCAACGTCCTCGGGGGGCTGGTGCTCGTGACGGCCCTGCGCCTGCTCCGGACGAAGGAGCTCATGCAGGAACGCCGCCGGGAATCCCAGGACGACCCCGAGCGTGCAGACCACGAACAGGGGTGACGGGCGCGACGGGCGGAGCGGACCGACGGGGCCGTTCGCAGTCAGTCGTGCGGACGGTCAGTCGTGCGAACGGTCGCGTCGGGGCACCAGCGGGACCGCGAGCAGCGGGAGCACCGCCACGATGCCGAACGACGCCGCGAACCCGAGCGCACCGACCAGCGCCCCGATGCCCGGACCGACGGCGCTCGCCGCGATGAACTGCCCGGTGTTCTGCGCCCCGAGCGCCCGGCCGGACCAGAACGGCCCCGCCGCCTCGGCGACCGACGTGTACGCCAGCCCGTTGTCGGCGACCGTCACGCTCGTCGCGAGCACCAGGAACACCGCGGCCCCGGCCAGGTGCGTCGCGTCGACGACCGCGAGCACCGCCATCACCACCGCGGCGCTCACCGCGACGATGCGCAGGGGGCCGACGCGCGATCCGGCACGGTCGCTCCAGCCACCGACCAGGATCCGGCCGATCGCCCCGACGAACTGCGCGGCGCCGACGAGCAGCCCGGCCGCCGGTGTCGACCAGCCGAGGCCGACGAGCCAGACGAGCCCGTACGTCGACAGGGTGAACTGCGGCACCACGAGCAGGACCGACACCGCGTGCACCCGCCACAGGAAGCCGCTCGAGCGGTAGGGGTTCGCGGTCGCCGTCGTCGCCACCGTGGCCCGGGCAGGGCGTGGCGGGTCGGTGATCCCGATCGCGCAGCAGACGGCGAGCACCGCGCACAGCACGATCGGCAGGACCAGGGCCGCGCGGATCCCGGAGCCCTCGGCGAGCTGCGGCACCGTGACCGCCGCGAGTGTCACGCCGAGCGGCTGCGACATCTGCCGGATGCCCATCGCGAGCCCCCGGCGCTCCTTCGGGAACCACCCCACCACGACCCGACCGCTCGCGGCGTTCGTCGAGGCACTCGTCATCCCACCGGCCAGGAACGCCAACCCGAGTAGCACCGGGTCGCCCGCAGCGAGCCAGGCGCCCACCACGGCCAGCGTGGTGAGCACGAGTCCGCCGGCGATGACGACGCGCTCGCCGAACCGGTCGGTGATCGCGCCCCAGGCGATGAGCGTCAGCACCATGCCGAAGGTCGGGGCGGCGGCGAGCAGCCCGGCGGCCGGCAGGGACGTGCCGCGGCTGAGCAGGTGGGGGATGAGGAGCGCCGGCGCGGACACGACGAGCGTCCCCGCCGCCTGGGCCGCGACCCCGAGGGCGAGCATCGTCCAGGCGCGGGCGGAGACCGGCGGCGTCGTGGTGGATCGCTGCGGGGCGTCGGTCGTGGGCATGCGTCTCGGCCGTTCGTCGTCGTTCCATCGCGGAACGGATTGGTATACCAGAACGGTATACCATTCCCGCCGTCGCGCCGCTAGGCTTGTCCGCCGTGACCGACACGACCGACGCCGCGCCCGTGTCGCAGACGGCCCAGCTCTACGACAACCTGCGCGCAGCCATCCTGACCCTCGACATCGCACCGGGGGAGCGCATCTCGGAGCGCGGGCTCGAGGCACGGTTCCACGCCTCGCGCACGCCGGTCCGCGCCGCACTGTCGCGGCTCGAGCGCGAGGGGCTCATCCTGCACGAGGGCCGCTCGTGGACGGTCACCCCGATCGACCTCGACGAGATCGCCTCGCTCGCCGAACTCCGCGGCATCCTCGAGCCCGCTGCCGTCCGGTTGGCCGTCCAGCGTGCCACCCCCGAGCAGCTGGCCGAGGTCCGCGGACACCTCGACGCGCTCCAGCCCACCCCCGACCAGCAGGCCGGCGTCCGCATGGGGTCGACGTTCCACCTCGACCTCGCCGCGCTCGGTGGCAACCGGTTCGTCACCGACGCCATCGCCGACGCCCTGACGCGGCTCGAGCGCACGCGCTGGATCGAGGTCCGCACGCCCGAGGCGCGCGACGCCGCCTGGGACGAGCACAGCGCCATCATCGACGCCGTGCGCGACGGCGACGCGGACCGCGCAGCGGACCTCGTCGCCGCCCACGTCGCCGGCACGAACGACCGGCTCCTCAGCTGGATCGCGCAGGAGCGCCGACGCCTGCGCGGGGCAGGCATGACGATCGTGGGCGCGACCGAGCGCTGAGTGCCCGCGGACGTGAGCGGTCTGCGGGCGCCTGCCCGGGCCTCCTGGCCGTGTCCGGGGGGAGGCCGGGCGCGAGCCGCTAGCGCAGGTCCGTCGTCTCCTGCGGTGCGTCGAGGTCGTCGAACGTGCGGATCGAATCCGTGCGTTCGAGCAGCGCGTCGCGCACCTCGGCCTCGTCGTGGCTCGCGCGGAGTGCGAGCTTGCTCCCGGAACGTGTCGACTGTGACATGTCGTGTCCTTCCCCTGTGTGTGGGCAACCTGATCGGTGCGGGCACGCGGCCCGCTGGTGCGCTTCCTCACGGGACGTACTGAGGTCGGAACAGTGTCGCGCGACCCCCGCTGTCCCGCAAGCGTTTCCGGCACCGTGTGGAGAACTCCCGGCACACGGCATGCCTAGGATGGTCCGGCCGCACAGCGCGAGGCGCGGCACCAGCGGACGTCGAAGGGGAGGCACGGGTTGGCCGACCAGCGCACCGCACCTCCCACGGTCTACGACGTCGCCTCTGCGGCCGGCGTCTCCATCGCCACCGTCTCGCGCGTGCTCCGCACGCCCGACGCCGTCCGCGAGGGCACCCGGGACCGCGTGCAGGCGGCGATCCGGAGCCTCGGCTACGTCCCGTCCGGCAACGCCCGCGCCCTCGCCGGCAAGCGCACCGGCGTCGTCGGACTGCTGCTGCCCGGGTTCGACGTGGTGCCCGACGAGCGGCCGGACCTGGTCACCGACGGCGGCGTCCGCGTGGTCGACGACCGGCGGCACGTGACGCAGCCGTTCTCGTCCAACCTGTACTTCGACGAGGTCCTGCGCGGTGCCGAGACCGAGGCCTGGCAGCGGGGGCTCGCGCTCATGGTCGCCGCCGGGCGGGGTTCGTCGCGCGACGTCATCGTGAACGACGTCGCCGGCCGGGTCGACGGGCTCGCCGTGCTGGCGCAGACCGTGCCCGACGACCTGCTCGAGCACGTCGCCCGCCGCATCCCCGTCGTGGTGCTCGCCGACGACCGGCGCTCGCACGGGTTCGACTCGGTGAGCGTGGACAACGCCGCGGGCATGCGGACCCTGGCGTCGCACGTCATCGGGCGCCTGGGGATCCGGTCACTCGCGTACGTGGCGGGGCCGATCGACTCGCCCGACGACATGGAGCGCTCGGCGGGGTTCCGCGCGGCGCTGGCCGACCACGGGGTGCCGGCCTCGACGGTGCGCACCGTGCACGGCGACTTCGGGCGCGCTCGGGCGCGGGAGCTCGCGGTGTCGCTGCTGGCCGACGACGTCCCACGCGCCGTCGTCTGCTCGAACGACCAGTCCGCGCTCGGGGTGCTCGACGCCGCCGCTGCCCGGGGGCTCCGGGTGCCCGAGGACCTCGTCGTGACCGGGTTCGACGGCATCGACGCCGGCCGGTTCTCGTCGCCGCGCCTGACGACGGTGCACCAGCCGATGGGGGCGCTCGGGCGCGCCGCCGTCCTGGCGATCGTGGACCGGCTGGAGCGCCGCGAGGGGCCGCCGCGCGCCGTGCGCCTGCCCGTCGAGGTGCTGCTGCGCGAGAGCTGCCCGCCCGCGCTGTAGGCGTGCGTGCCGTCGCGAGGTCGCACCGTGCGGCCTTCCGCGTCCCGTGCGACCTTCCGCGCCCCGTGCGAGCCCGTAGCAGTGCACAGAGCGGGCAACCTCGCACCAGTCGGCGCACCTCGCACCGTGCGCCGCCCTCCCTCAGGACCGCAACCTCGCACCAGTCGGCGCACCTCGCACCGTGCCGCCCCGCGAAACAACACCCGCAGTTGCACGCCGCGATGTAAGCGCATACATTGAGCACGTACCGAATCGACATGGAGGTCGACCGAGCAATGACGCTTCCCCCACAGCGCACGCGCGGCACGCGTGACCCAGGCCCCCGCCGCCGAGGCCGCCTCGTCGCGGCCATCGCCGGCCTCGCCGCAGTGGCCCTCGTGGCCACCGGCTGCAGCATCCAGGTCCGATCCGAACCCGATCCCACCATCGGCAAGGACACGATGCTCATCAACGCGGACCGCGGCAACCCGCTGTTCGACCGCAACTTCAACCCGTACATCGCGAACGCCCGCACGGCCTCCAAGTGGATGTACGAGCCCCTCATCGAGGTGAACCCCCTCGACGGCAAGCGCAACCCGTGGCTCGCCAGCGCGTGGAGCCAGCCCGACGCGAAGACGATCGACATGACGATCCGCTCGGGCGTCGAGTGGTCCGACGGGTCGCCGTTCAGCGCGAAGGACGTCGTCTTCACCTTCGACCTGCTCAAGAAGTTCCCCGCCATGGACGTCAAGGGCGCCTGGCAGCACATCAAGAGCATCGAGCAGGACGGCGACCACGTCGTCTTCCACCTCAAGAGCGAGGACGTCCCGAGCCTGACGATCATCGGGCAGACGTACATCCTCGGCGAGGACCACTGGGGCGGCGTGAAGGACCCGACGACCTGGCGCGACCCGAACCCGGTCGGCACCGGGCCGTTCGTCCTCGGCAACTACACCGACCAGCAGTACTCGATGAACAAGAACCCGAAGTACTGGCAGGCCGACAAGATCGCCATCAAGCACCTCATCCTGCCGGCGACGAACACGCAGCTCGACACCGTCACCCGCGGCTACGACTGGGCGTACTCGTTCATCTCCGACGTCAAGGGCACCTGGGGCGCCGCGTCGAAGACGAACGAGTGGTGGTTCCCGGCCGGCGGTGTGATCGGCCTCATCCCGAACCTCACGAAGGCGCCGTACAACGACGTCAACGTCCGCCGGGGCATCTCGCTCGCGCTGGACCGCGACGCCATCGCCGAGACCGCGTCCGAGGGCAACCTGTCGGCGGCGGGCCAGACCGGCCTGATCCTGCCGAACCAGGAGCGCTACCTCAACCCGGACATCCCCGACAAGGGCATGATCACGCAGGACACGAAGGCGGCGCTCGCCAGCCTCGAGAAGTCCGGCTACACCGTGCAGGGCGGCAAGGTCGTCAAGGACGGCAAGCAGCTCGCCATCACGATCATGACCGCGAACGGCTACTCCGACTGGCTCCGCGCCGCGCAGGAAGTCCGCCGCGAGCTGACGGCCATCGGCATCAAGGTGACGATCCAGGCGCCGCAGCCCGCCGGGTACCAGCAGAACATCAACAACGGCACGTTCGACATGGCGATGGGCGGCATGGGCAACGGTGACGTCTACCAGGCGTTCAACTCCCTGCTCAGCAGCGAGTTCTACCAGCCCGTCGGCAAGTCGACGGTCAACAACTACGAGCGGTACAAGAACGCCGACACCCAGAAGCTCCTCGACGAGTACAAGGCGACGACGGACACCGCGAAGCAGCAGGAGATCCTCGACCAGCTGCAGCAGACCGTCTACGACGAGCTCCCCGTCATCGGCATGTACTACGGCGGGCTCTGGGGCCTGTTCAACACCGGCAAGTTCGTCGGCTGGCCGAGCGCGAAGGACCCCTACATGGCACCGCAGAACTACGACTCGGCACCGCTGCTCATCTTCACCAAGCTCCGTCTGCGCGACAGCGCTGCCGGCAAGCAGATCCTGCAGGAGCAGGACGCCGCGCAGCAGGAGGACCAGAAGTGAAGTACATCCTCCAGAAACTCGTCCTCTTCGTCCTGACCCTCTGGGCCGCGGTCACGCTGAACTTCGTGCTCCCGCGCCTGATGCCCGGCAGCCCGGCCGACGCCGCACTCGCGAAGCTCAGCCAGAACGGCCCGGTCACCGACGCCACCAAGAAGGCCATCGAGGCCCAGCTCGGGGTGCCGACCGGCAACCTCTGGGACCAGTACGTCAGCTACCTGCACCAGGTCATCACCCTCGACTTCGGCACGAGCTACACGTTCTACCCGCAGCCCGTCGGTGACCTCGTGTCGAAGGCCCTGCCCTACACGCTGATCCTCGTCGGGGTCGTCACGATCCTGGCGTTCGTCCTCGGCACCCTGATCGGTGTCGCGGCGGCGTGGAAGCGCGGCACCTGGCTCGACTCGCTGCCCACCCTGTCGGGCAGCTTCATGTCGACGTTCCCGTACTTCTGGACCGCCCTGCTGCTGCTGTTCTTCCTCGGCTACGTGCTGCACTGGTTCCCGACCACGGGCGCCTACTCGGCGACGACGACGCCCGGGCTCAACGGCGCCTTCTTCGGCGACGCCCTGCAGCACGCAGTGCTGCCGGCGGTCACGATCCTGGTGACGAGCCTCGGCGGCTGGATCATCGGCATGCGCAACGCGATGATCAACACCCTCGGTGACGACTACGTGACCTTCGCCGAGGCCAACGGCCTGCGCGGACGCACCGTCGCCATCCGCTACGCGGCCCGCAACGCGATCCTGCCGAACCTGACCGGCTTCGGTCTGGCGCTCGGTGGCGTGGTCGGCGGTTCCGTCCTGGTCGAGCAGGTCTTCGGCTACCCGGGCATCGGCTACCTGCTGTTCAACGCCGTCATCGGGCAGGACTACCCGCTCATGCAGGCTCTCTTCCTGATGATCACCGTGTCGGTGCTCATCGCCAACTTCATCGTGGACGTCATGTACGGCGTCCTGGACCCGAGGACGCGTCGATGACCAACACCACCACCCCGGACGCCACAGTCGCAGTCCGCACGCAAGAAGAAGCAGCCCAGGCGCCGTCCAAGTGGCGCGCCGCGGCCCGCCAGTTCGGCGTCGTCTGGTCGAACAAGAAGGCCCGGATCGGCATCGTCATCCTCGGCGTCTTCGTGTTCGTCGCGATCTTCGCCCCGCTCCTGGCCCCGTACGGCGCCAGCCAGAACGGCTTCGCCCGGTCCGCCGACGCGACGCCCGACCACTGGATGGGCACCACCGCCGCCGGCGAGGACGTCCTGTCCCAGATCATCTACGGCGCACGGATCTCGGTCATGGTCGGCGCGGTCGCGGGCATCCTGTCCACGCTCGTCGCCGTCGCGATCGGCCTCAGCTGGGGTTACGTCCGCGGCTGGATCGCCGAGGTCATCGGGTTCATCGTGAACCTGTTCCTCGTCATCCCGGGTCTGCCCCTGATGATCGTCATCGCCGCCTACCTGCAGAACGGCGGCATCGCGGTGATCATCGCGGTCATCGTCGTGACCGGTTGGGCGTGGGGCGCTCGCGTGCTCCGCTCGCAGACGCAGTCGCTGCGCGGCCGGGACTTCGTCACCGCCGCCCAGTTCTCCGGTGAGGGCGCGACCCGCATCGTGTTCCGCGAGATCCTGCCGAACATGACGAGCCTCATCGTCGGCAGCTTCTTCGGGGCCGCCACCAGCGCCATCCTCGCCGAGGCGGGCCTCGAGTTCCTCGGACTCGGCGACTCGTCGATCGTCAGCTGGGGCACGATCCTGTACTGGGCGCAGAACTCGAACGCGCTCCTCACCGGGCAGTGGATCCTGCTCTTCGCGCCGGGTCTCTGCATCGCGCTGCTCGCGATGAGCCTCACCCTGATCAACTTCGGCGTCGACGCCGTGTCCAACCCGCGGCTGCGCGACGGCGCACGGCCCCGTAAGGAGAAGCGCGCATGAGCGGCTTGCCAGAAACGCACCCGGCAGACGGCCTGGAGGCGCCCACCGGCGCCGCCACGGGCCTCCAGTCCGACGCCCGTCACGACCAGGGCGACGCCTCCGTCCTGCTCGACGTCCGCGACCTGTCGGTCGTCTACGAATCGGCCGGCCAGACGGCCGTCCAAGCCGTCGACCACGTGTCGTTCCAGCTGAAGAAGGGCGAGTTCGTCGGCCTGGTCGGCGAGTCCGGTTCCGGCAAGTCGACGCTCGGCTACGCGCTGACCCGGCTGCAGAAGCCGCCGGCGCGCACGAACGGCGGCAGCATCGTCTTCGCGGGCAAGGACATCCGCGACCTCGACGACGAAGCCCTGCGGCAGCAGCGGCAGGGCGGCTTCGCCATGGTGCTGCAGTCCGGCATGAACGCGCTCAACCCGGTGCGCACCATCCGGAACCACTTCATCGACGTCTTCAAGGCGCACGGCCACGTGTCGCGCGACCGCTGGGACGCCCGGATGAAGGAGCTCATCGAGAAGGTGAAGCTGCCGACGTCGATGCTCGCCCGGTTCCCCGGGGAGCTCTCCGGCGGCATGCGGCAGCGCGTCTCCATCGCGCTGGCGCTCTCGCTCGAGCCGCAGCTCATGGTGTTCGACGAGCCGACGACGGCGCTCGACGTCCTCGTGCAGCACGCCGTGATGGACACCATCATCGAGCTGCAGCGCACCGAGGGCTTCACCGCGATCCTGATCAGCCACGACCTCGGCATCGTCCTCGAGGCCACCGAGCGCGTCCTCGTCATGCACGAGGGCCGGATCGTCGAGGACGGCGGCTCCCGCGAGATCCTCCGCGACCCGCAGGACGAGTACACGCAGATGCTCCTGTCGCACTACGCCGACCCCCGCGCCGAGGTGGTGTCGCTGCCGGGCTTCCCGGACCGCTCGCTCCGCGCCGAGGCCGGCGAGAAGCGGCAGGAGACGACCTCGTCGTTCAGCACCGTCGGATCCCGCGAGCGCAGTGCCGCCCGCAACCCGATCGTCGTCGACCACATCGTGAAGACCTACCCGGCTCCCCGCCGCGGTGAGCAGCCGGTGCAGGCCGTGCGCGACGTGTCGTTCACCCTCGAGCCCGGGCAGTCGCTCGCCCTGGTCGGCCAGTCCGGTTCGGGCAAGTCGACCATCGCGAAGCTGCTCACCGGCGTCGAGAAGCCGACCACCGGCACGGTCCGGTTCGGGGACCTCGACGTCGCCCGCCTCGGCAAGCGCGGCCTGCGGGACCTCCGCTCCGAGGTCCAGATGGTGTTCCAGGACCCGTACTCGGCGCTCAACCCGCTGCACACGGTCGAGTACACGCTGTCCCGGCCGATCGCGAACTACACCGGGCTCACCGGCCGCGATGCCCGGCGCCGGGTGCTCGAGCTGCTCGAGACGGTCGGGCTCACCCCCGTCGAGCAGTTCGCGCAGAAGCTCCCGCACCAGCTCTCCGGCGGGCAGCGGCAGCGCGTGGTGATCGCCCGGGCGCTCGCGAGCGACCCGCAGGTGATCATCGCCGACGAGCCGGTCTCGATGCTCGACGTGACGCTGCGCGCCGGTGTGCTCGCACTGCTCGAGGACCTCCGCGAGCAGTGGGGCGTCTCGCTCCTCTACATCACGCACGACCTGCTGAGTGCGCGGCTCATCACGGACGACATCATGGTGCTCCACGAGGGCGCCGTCGTCGAGCGGGGTCACACGGCCCAGGTGCTGCAGGACCCGCAGGACCCGTACACGATCGCCCTCCTCGACGCCGTTCCCAACCCGCGGAGGACCCTGCGCGCATGACGAACCTGCACGACTTCCCGACGGTCCCGCCGTTCGGGCACCTGCCCACCCCGGACGGCGTCGACGTCGTCGGGATCGACGTCCCGGTCGGGCGGCTCACGGCCTACCGGATCGTGCCCGAGGGGGTGTCGAAGGGCACCGTGCTCATCGTCCCCGGGTACACCGGCTCGAAGGAGGACTGGCGGACCTTCCTGCCCGTCCTCCGCGACGCCGGGTGGACCGCGGTCGCGATCAGCCGGCGTGGTCAGGCCGACTCGGCAGCACCGACCGAACCCCGTGACTACTCCCTCGACGAAGAAGCCGCCGACGTCGTCCGGGTCGCGCGCCTGCTCGACGACGGTGCCCCCGTGCACCTGGTCGGGCACTCGCTCGGCGGGGTGATCGTCCGGGCCGCCGCGCTCCAGGACCCGACGGCGTTCCGCGACGTCGTGCAGTTCTGCTCCGGGCCGCACGGGTGGCCGTACCGCAAGGTCGCCGAGCTGACGATCCTGCACGACACCGGCGGGAACCTCCGGCAGCTGTTCGACTCGACGAACCCGCTCTGGGCGTACCGGCCCGACGAGGAGCTGCCCGACGACGTCCGGATGGTGCGCGACCGGTTCGACGCGACGAGCCCGCTCAGCGTCGTCGCCGGTGGTCACATCCTCGAGGACCACACCGACGCCTCCGACGCCCTGCGCGCCACGGGCCTGCCGGTCCTCGTCGCCCACGGCGAGTGGGACAACGCCTGGCCGATCCCGTGGCAGCGGGCGATGGCCGAGCAGACCGGCGCCGAGTACGTCGTCATCCCCGCGAGCTACCACGGCCCCCAGGTCGAGAACCCGCTCGGGACGGTCGCCGTCTTCGACGCATTCCTGAGCCAGCACTGACTCGAACAAGCACTGAAAGGCACCATCATCTCCACGCTGCAGTTCCCCGACGGCTTCCTCTGGGGCGCCGCCACCGCCGCCCACCAGATCGAGGGCAACAACGTCAACAGCAACTGGTGGGTGCACGAGCACGAGCCGGACACCACCATCGTCGAGCCCTCGGGCGACGCGGCGGACAGCTACCACCGGTACCGCGAGGACATCCGCATCGCGGCCGAGCTCGGGCTGAACTCCTACCGGTTCAGCATCGAGTGGGCCCGCATCGAGCCCGAGCGCGGGTTCGTCAGCCGTGCCGAGGTCGACCACTACCGCCGCATGGTCGACGCCTGCCACGAGTTCGGCATCGAGCCGATCGTCACCCTCATGCACTTCACGGTGCCGCGCTGGTTCGAACGCGACGGCTTCTGGCGGGCACCCGACGCCGCCGACCTGTTCGCCCGCTACACCGAGGCCGCGCTCCCCGTGGTGCAGGACGGTGTCCGCTACGTCTGCACGATCAACGAGCCGAACATCGCGGCGATGCTCGCCGGCGGCGAGGACGCCTCGAACCTGGTGGCCTTCGGCCTGCCGAACCCGGACCTGGGCGTCGCCGACGCCCTGCTGGCCAGCCACAAGCGGTCGCGCGAGGTCCTGTCACAGGTGTCGGGCCTCCAGTCGGGGTGGACCATCGCGACCCAGGCCTTCAAGTCGTCCGGCGAGCCCGGGGCGGACGCCATGCTCCGCGAGTACGGGTACCCGCGCGACGACTGGTACCTCGAGCAGGCCGCCGGCGACGACTTCCTGGGCGTGCAGGCCTACACCCGCACGTTCATCGGTCCGGACGGGCCCCTGCCCGTGACGGACGACGTCGAGACGACCCTCACCGGCTGGGAGTTCTACCCCGAGGCCTCGGCCGACGGGCTCCGCAGCGCGTGGGAGCTCTCCGGCGGCGTCCCGCTGATGATCACCGAGAACGGCATCGCCACCGCCGACGACTCCCGCCGGCAGGCCTACACGCAGGGCGCCCTCGAGGGCATCCACCGCTGCATCGAGGACGGCATCGAGGTCCTGGGCTACCAGCACTGGTCGCTCCTGGACAACTACGAGTGGGCCTCCGGCTTCCGCCCGACGTTCGGGTTGGTCGCGTGGGACCGCGAGACCTTCGAGCGCACGCCGAAGGACTCCGCCCGCTGGTACGGGCGGGTCGCGCAGGCGAACGCCCTCGAGTCGGTCACCGTCTAGGACGGTCGACCCCGCAGGCGCGCGGCGGACGGGAGGCCCTGCTCCCGTCCGCCGCGCTTCGTCACGTCCGGCACGGGTCGGCCCACGGGCCGTGGTGCGGACAGCGCTCAGGCGGCGGCGAGCAGGTCGGCGACGGCCGTCTCGCGGAGCAGCTCCGCCCTGTCCGCGGCGCTCGAGCCCTCGTCGTCGACGGCGTCCCGGTCGACGTCGAGCGACAGCACGACCCGGACCGTGTCGAGGTCGCCGGAGTCGACGGCCGCGATCAGCAGCGTCGCGCCCCGTGACCCGCGCGCCCTGGTGTCCGCACCCGCGGTGGCGAGCGCACGCACGATCGCGGCGTGCCCACCCCACGCAGCGCGGACGATCGGGGTGTTGCCGTCGCCGTCACGGGCCTCCAGGTCGGCACCCGCTCCGACCAGCACGTCGACCGCCCGTCGCGCGTCGCGGTCGATCGCCAGCGTCAGCGGCGTCCGCCCCTCGGTGTCCTCCAGCTGCAGGGTCGCGCCGCGGCGCAGGAGTTCCTCGAGCATCTCGGGGTGGTCGAACCACGCGGCGGCGTGCAGCGGGGCGAAGCCCCAGCGGGGGTCGACGTCGTCGACGTCGCTCGCGTCGTCAGCCAGGTGCAGTCCGCCGAGGTCGCCGTAGGCCGCTGCCCGCACCACCTCGGTCGTCCACTCGACCCAGCCGTCCGGCACCGGGCCGTGCCAGCCGCGTGCCGGGCGCGCCTCGAGGTCGGTGTACACGCTCTCGGCGACGCTCCGGATCGCCACCCGGACGCCCCGGAACCGGATCGCGACCTCGCCGACGGGGGAGATCAGCAGACGGAGCTCCCAGGCGTCGTGCTCGTTCAGGTACTCGAGCTCGCCCCGGGCGACGTGGGCGTCACCGGCGAGCAGTGCTGCGGGATCGACACCTGGCGGGTCGATGACGGCGTCCCGGAGCCGGAGCGACACCCTGGCGTGGTTCCAGCGGCGCCACAGGCCGCTCGGGGTGTCGAGGACCTCGTCGTTGCGCACCACGATGTCGGCGTGCACGACGACCGGGTCGGGCACACCGTGTCCCGGCAGGTCGACGGGGGTCGTCACGTCGTCCTCGTCGGCGTCCGGGTCGACGACGGCGTCGGCGGACTCCACGACCCAGCGTTCGATCCTCGAGTCGGTCCACTTGACGGTCAGGAGCGCGGCGACCGTGGGTGGGGCGTCCTCGAGCAACCGGGTCACGTGTTCGCGCTGGCCGTCGAAGTCCTCGAGGGAGACGTAGCCAACGGAGGGCCAGTTCACTCGACTCCATCGCACGGGACGACACTACCCGGCGGGTAGCCGGTGCCTCGCGGTGCGCGGGGTCCGTGGTGGTGTGGTCCGTCGCCGCTGGAGCCGCCGGATCACCGGACGGTCGACCGCGAACCACACCACGACCGAGGCGGCCACGGCGGCGACCGGTGCGGCGATGCCCGCGACGACCGGGGCCGCCGGGCCGGAGACGACAGCGGCGGCCACGGCCACCGTCGCCGGTGCGACGATCGGGTGCGTCAGGTACAACGCGTACGAGGCATCGCCCAACGTCCGCCCGACGGTGCCGGCGCACCGGCGCAGGAGCGGCTCACCCGCCACCGTCGTCGCCAGCGCCACGGCCGCGAGCGGCAACAGCAGCAGGCTCGGCACGGACGCGCCCGCGACGGTGCCCGCCGCGAGCCAGATCGCGGTGATCGCCGCGGTCCGGAGCAGTGCCAGCCGGGTGCGGCGGTCGAGTGCCCACCGGCCGATCACCATGCCGACCAGGAAGCACAGGACGATGCGGTTCGCGTGGAACTGCCAGACCGGCCACCCGTCCGGCCCTCGGAACGCCGAGGCGACCGCGAGTCCGACGAAGACGACGGACGCCAGCCGGAGGGGGTCGATGCGAGTGGCGAGCGCGATCGTGACGACCACGTAGAACAGCAGCTCGAACGACAGCGTCCAGGTGACGGTGTAGAACGGCTCGACCACGCCGTTCGCGCCACGGCCGGGCAGGAACACGTAGGACAACGCGATGTACGTCGGTGACGTGGCCGCGCGTTCCAGGGCCTGCGGGGCCACCAGCAGTGTGCCGAGCTTGATCGTCATCACCGCCCACGCGAGCGGCAGGATGCGGACCAGCCGACGGGAGATGAACTCGCGCCAGGTCGGCCTCGGGGTCCGCTGTGTCACCAGCACCGCGACGAACCCGCTGATCGCGAAGAAGACCGTCACCCCGACCTGGCCGACGGGGATGTCGACCAGGGGTGTGCCGAGACGGGCGTGCAGGTACGTCGGCAGGTGCGAGAACACGACGAGGAGCGCGGCGACGAACCGCAGCACCTGGACGCCGGTGAAGGTCGGTCGTTCGGCTGGCATCGAGCAACTGTGGGCGGGAACGATCGCCGTCCGCCAACAGTTCGCATGTTGTGTATCGCCCAGGATCGAGTCGATCGCATAGCGGGTGCCGTGCATTTGGATTGCTCGCCAGCACCTGCCCGTGCTGCCCATGATGGCCGGATGGAACACGTCGGGCCATCCGTTGGCCGCCCCGCTCCCCGTCCTCCGTCCACACGCCGCCGTGGCCTCACCGCCGCTGCCGTCACGGGCGTCGTGCTCGCGGCGATCCTGTCCGAGCACGCCCAGCCCCAGTCCGCACGCGGCACCACGCCGACGGCCACGACGACGCCGACGCTCCGACCCATCGGTGGGAGCGGTCTCTTCGGGCCCGACGAGCAGCCCGGGTTCACGGTCGCCGGTGTCGAGCGAGCGGCAGACGTCACCTGGCGGATCAACGACACCACGGGAACGATCGTCGACTCGGGGAGCGGCCGGGCCGGCACCCGGTCGGTCGAGGTGCACCCCACGAGCGCTCTCCCGTCCGGCACGTACCGATTGACCGTGCAGACGCCGGGGTCGACGTCCGCGTCGACCCGGTTCGTGCGCACCATCGCCGGTCAGGTCGGCTCCGACCCGTACTTCGGTCTCGGCGTCAACCCCGTGGCGAGCGCGCTGCCGTCACTCGCCGCACTCGGTGCCGGCAGCTACCGACAGGACCTGCAGTGGAGCGCGGTCGAAAAGGTCGCCGGCCGGTTCGACTTCACGGCGACGGACGCCCGCATCGACCCGATCGTGCGTGACATGGGTGTCAGCCCACTCTTCGTCCTCGATTACGGCAACGTCGCGTACACGAACGACCCGATGGCACCACCGGACGTCTCCAAACCCGCCCAGGCCGCCGCCTGGAAGCGCTACGTCAAGGAGACCGTGTCCCACATGCGGGACCGGCACCCGGACACCGATCTGTCCTACGAGGTCTGGAACGAGTGGACGAACAACCACGGTTCGCTGCCCGCGACGCCCGCCGCCTACATCGAGCTCGCACGGGTCACCGCACAGGTCATCCGTGCGACCGACCCGGCGGCGACGATCGTCGGGCCGACCCAGAACTCGGTGTCCGACGACGAGCGCGCCTGGATCGGCGAGTGGTTCCGCCTCGGCGGCGCAGACCACGTGGACGCGGTCAGCGTCCACCCCTACAACAACCCGTGGGGCCCCGAGCTCTGCGTCCCGACCAACCCGTGCATCGAGGACGCGCTCGCGTGGCTCCGGACGACGGCCGACCGGTACCCGCGCCCTGACGGCAGCGCCTTGCCGATCTGGATCACCGAGGTCGGGTGGCCGACGCAGTTCGCCGGACCGGGGTGGGTCCGACCGGAAGACCAGACCGCGTACATCCTGCGCACCTACGCCATCGCCGCGCAGTACGGCGTCGAGCGGCTGTTCCTGTTCGAGATGGCCGAGCCCGCCCTGGCGAACGGCACCGCACGGACGTTCGGACTGATCGGCAACGCCGACGGCGGCTACGAGCCGAAGACCTCCGCCGCGGCCTGGGCGACCATGCAGCGGGTCCTCGCCGGCAAGCGGTACGTGGCAGAGCACCGGATCGGTCCGGTCCGCCACATGCGGTTCACCTCGCCGGACGGCAAGCACCACGCCCGTGTCGTCTGGCAGTCGGAGGCGCAGCACCTGTCGACGCCCGTGCGCGTCTCACTTCGCGGAACAGGGCGGATCGTCGAACCCACCGGGTCCGAGAAGACCGTGCGGGGCACCGCCGGGAAGCTCGACATGTCCGCGAAGTGGATCCCGCGGTTCGTCGTCTGGGACGGGTGACTCCGAGCGGCCCCGCGGTGCACCTGGTGCGCTGCGGGGCCGCTCGTGTCACCCGTGCTGCGGCGTCGTGGTCCGGTCGAACGCGTGGTGCACGCCGTGGTCGTCCGCGCCGTGCCACCCCTGCCACCGGCCACGGAGCTGTGCCTGTTGGAACCGGGTCGCATCGTGGTCCCGCTTGAGCCGTGCCACGAGGACGGCCGCCATCGACCGGGTGACCCAGTAGGCCGCCTGGCCGCGGAGCCGGTGCTTCCGGAGCACTCGGCCGAACCCCCGGTTGTACCGCAGCACCTTGGCCAGGGTCTCGTCCGTCATACCGTCGTGCCGGAAGTCGCCGTGCCGCACGGTCACGTCCGGCATGTAGGCGATGTGGGCACCGCGACGGAGTGCACGGATGACGAGGTCGTTCTCCTCGCCGGAGCCGAACGGCGTCTCCGAACCGGTCCCGAGGGCGACGTCGAAGAGCCCGTGCCTCTCGAGCAGGTCGCGTCGCAGGAAGATGCCTGCAGCGACGATCGTCCGGGGCACCCGCCAGCTCGTGACCCGGCATGCCCGTCGGCGCCAGCGGAGCATCGTGCCGCTGTCGTCACTCGCACGGCAGGGGATCGCTGCCCCGTCGAGGTTCCGGTCGTCCATCCGCTCGGACAGGAGTTCGAGGACACCGTCGTCGAACCAGCAGTCGTCGTCGGGGAACGCCACGATGTCCCCACGGATCGTGGCGAGCCCGCGGTTCCGGCCGCGGCTGACCCCACGGACGACGGGCTCGTGCACGTGTTCTGCGTGACCGGCCTCGATCAGGTCCCGGAGGAGCGGCAGCGCGTCGGGCGTCGGGCGCTGCTCGACCACGGTCACGAAGACCGGCACACGTGCTCGGCGGATCGAGTCGAGGCACCGCTCGATGTGTTCCGGCGAGCGGATCGTCGAGATGACCAGGTGGAACCGGTGGTCGGACCCTGCGACGGCGTTCACACCGACACCGTGTTCATCGTCAGCAGGTTCGTCGTCGAGCGCGTCCCCGACTTCCAGCCGAGCAGCTCGCCCCTGATCCGCTGCAATCGGTCCTGCAGTTCGCGGACCCGGTCTGCGATGTCCGAACGCTCCTGTTCCGCCGCGCGCATGGCGTCGACCAGGTCGTCCGCCGAGTGGCCCACCGTGACGGGGGCGGCATGGCCGGTGACGCTCGACCAGAAGTCGTCGCACTTCGAGGCGTAGGACAGCGGGACCGTCGCGATGCCGAGCGACACCGCGGCGACCGCGCCGTGCAGCCGTTCCGACACCACGAGGTCGCAGCTGCCGATCGCGGCCATCGTGGCCGCGACGTCCGTGTAGGCGTGGACGACCGACGACGTCGTCAGGC
The DNA here is from genome assembly GCF_003234305.1 of Curtobacterium sp. MCLR17_055. Lineage (NCBI taxonomy): Bacteria > Bacillati > Actinomycetota > Actinomycetes > Micrococcales > Microbacteriaceae > Curtobacterium > Curtobacterium sp. MCLR17_055. The sequence continues at coordinate 40,181 of NZ_QKSX01000010.1, read as the reverse complement.
GGTCCGAGAGCCGGCGTGCGGCGTCCTGGTCGGCTGCCGACAGGGCGAACGCGACCACCTCGGTGGCACCGAGGTCGCGTGCGTGTTCGTCGACGGCCGCGGCGACGGTGTCGACGTCGAAGCGGGAGTGGGGATCGGACCCGAGGCTCACGCCGATCCGCGGAGCAGCTCGAGCGGGGCGGGGCACGTGCTGGACGAGCGGGTAGAGCAGCGCCGGGTCACCGCTGATGTCGACGGGCATCAGGTGAGCGGAGACCTCGTCCTGGGTGAGGGGACCGCGAACGCCGGCGATGTGCAGCCGCTCGAGCGTGCGCCAGGCCTCCCAGCGTTGCCCCTGCCGCGCCAAGGAGTACGTGTCCGATGCCGACGCGGCACCGAGGCCCACACCGATCAGTCCGTCCGCGCCGAAGTTGCGGATCGCCAGCCGTGCGTGCTCTGCCCACGACGCGAACCCGACGGACGTCCCACCGCCGAGCAGGACGACCCGTTCCGCGCCGAGGGTGCGGAGCCGGTCGAGCCCGAATCGTGGCGCCGATCGGAGGTAGTCGCGTGCGTTGAGCGGCGCCTGGACCGTGAGGGGGTCGTCGAGAGCAGCGCGCCAGGTCTCGTACAGCAGGTCGTCGCCGAAGTTGGCGTTGCCCTGCCACCCGAGGTAGACGAGTGAACGGCGTGCGGGCGGCTTCATCAGTGGTCCTCCGGGGTGCGGCGAGCTCGCGACGATCGACGAGGGCTCTCGCTGACCGGCGCCGACGGCTCGTAGTTGTAGTAGGTCTTCGCGCGGCGCTGCACCGGCAGGCGGTTCACGACGAGGCCGAGCAGGCGGGCGCCGACCTGGGTCACGGTCCGTTCTGCAGCGGTGAAGTCGGCGCGTCTGGTCCGCCCGTCCACGCTCACCACGAGCAGGACACCGCTGCAGATCGTGCCCAGCACAGCGGGGTCGGTGACCGGGAGCATCGGAGGGGCGTCGACGATCACGTACTCGAAGCGGGACTCGAGTTCGCGGACCAGTTCGACCATGCGGCTCGAACTCAGGAGTTCACTCGGGTTCGGGGGAACGCGCCCCGCTGCGAGGACGTGGAGGGGCGTGTCCGCGCCGACCTGCTGGATGGCGTCGTCGAGGGCGACCTGCCGGGTGAGCACGGTGGAGAGTCCGACGCGGCTCTCGATGCCCAGGTAGGTGCCGGTGGTCGGTCGTCGGAGGTCGGCATCGACGAGGACGACGCGCGACCCGTTCTGGGCGAGCATGAGTGCGAGGTTCACGGCGGTGGAGGACTTCCCCTCGCCCGGCGTCGCGCTGGTCACGACGATGCTCTGCGCGTCCCCGTCGAGGTTCGTGTAGGTCAGGTGGGTCCGGAGCTGGCGGAACGCCTCGGCTCGCGTGCTGTAGCGGTTGCCGAACGAGACGAGTGGTTCCTTCACGACCGAGTCGTCGAGTGCGAACTCACCCAGCACGCTCGCCTGGGTCAGCCGGCGCAGTGCCTCGAACGAGCGGAGGCGGGTGTCGAGGACCTCGCGGAGGACGGCTTGGGCGATGCCGAGGGCGAGGCCGGCGAGCACACCGATCGCGATGTTGACGGCCAGGCGGGGCGAGAACGGTGTGCTCGGAGCGGTCGCGGGCTGGAAGACGCTGAGGTGCACGAGGCCGGTGGTGGCGGCCCCCTCGTTCTCGACCTGTTCGACCACCTTCACCAGCTGAGCCGTGACGGCGTTCGCGATGGCGGCGGCCTGCGACGGAGATCCGTCGGTGGCGCTGATCGAGATGAGCACGGTGTCGCGCTTCGACTCCGCCGTCACCACCCGCGAGAGGCCGCCACCACCCGGCAGACCGAGCTGCTTCGCGGCTTGTCCGAGCACCTGGGGTGTGACCGCGAGCGCCTCGTAGGACTTGACGCGCGCGGCCGAGAAGGTGTTGGCCTGGCTGAGGTCGGTGACCGAGTCCCCGCCTGCCACGGACACGAACACCTCGCTCGTCGCACGGTACTGCGGCGCCTGGACCGCGGAGAAGGCCGCCGCGAGTCCGGTCGCGAGCAGCAGCACCGCAGCGATGGAGATCCAGCGGTGCCGGAGCACGTCGATGAACTGCGCGAGTGTCATCCGAGCCTTTCCTTCGGGTTTCGATGTGTGATACTCATAGTAGTTGATATGAAATATTACGCAACCAAGTGGAGGAAGCCCGGATGACCGTCCTCGGAGCCGTGCTCCTCGTCGCGCTCGGCGTCGGACTGACGGTGCGTCGTGAGTGGTTGCCGGTGATCATCGGGGCGGCCGCCGGGTTGCCGTACTCCGCGGGCGTCGTCGTCGGGGGGAACGGCGTGCCGCTGTTCACCGTCGCGGCAGCAGCCAGCGCCTGCGCACTCCTCGGGACGCGTCGGCTGGGGACGTCGCACTGGACTGCGAACGCGTTCGCCCTCTTCCTCGGTTGGACGACGGTGATCACCGCGCTGGCTCCGTGGATGTTCGGCGGCATCCGGGTGCTCGTCTCCCGCGGTGGTGTCGATCACCAGGTGGCCGACCCCGGTGTGCTCGCCTACACCGTGAGCAACGGTGCACAGCTCGCCTACCTGCTCCTCGCCGCCTGCTGCGCGCTCTACCTGGTGCGCGTTCGGGGCGCCGTCCTCGCGGTCGGTGTCGCGCTGGTGGTGGGGACGGTGACGACGAGCATCCGGGGCTTCCTCCTCCTGTTCCGAGCGGACGTGACGGCTCCCGTCTTCGACACCCTGCCGAACGTCGCCTACGCCTGGACCACGACGGAGGACCGGTTGCGCGGGGTCTTCAGTGAACCGAGCGAGCTCGCCGCGTTCTCCTTGCCCGCGGTCGCCTTCTTCGTCGTTGCGGCGCTGCGCTCGACGGGCCGAACCCGGTTCCTCTGGTCCACGGCGGCTGCCCTCGCGTGTTCCAACCTGCTGCAGGCGTCGTCGGGCACTGCCGTCGTCGCATCCGCCGTCGTGATCGGTTTGGGCATCGTCGTACTGGCCGTCCGGTACGTCGTCCGCGGTGGTGTCGGCACCCCGTGGCTCGTCATCGGCGTGCTCACCGTGGCCGTGGTCGCCCTCGTCGCCGGTGACCACCTGCTCGCGCCGATCCGGGAACTCGTCGTCGACAAGGTGGACAGCAAGTCGTACGACTCCCGGACCGGGGCGGACACGTTCAGCTGGGGCGTCCTCGCGGACACGCTCGGGATGGGCGCCGGCATCGGCAGCAGCCGGCCGTCGTCGTTCGGCATGTCCCTGCTGTCCACCGTCGGCGTCCCGGGCACCGCGGCGTTCGCGGCACTCGTCCTGGGCATTATCTCCAACGCGATCCGGCGTCCGGCCACGGTCGCGGCGGCCACGGCACTCGTCGCGTTGCTCGTCGCCAAGGTCGTCGGGACGCCCGACTTCTCGACCCCGGTCCTCTGGGTCCTGATCGCGGCCTGCGCGACCCCGACGTGGGTCCCGACCGCCGTCCCCGCCCTCCGGCCCACGATTCCCACCCTCCGGCCCACCGTCCCCGCACTGACAGGAACTCGATCGTGATCGCCATCCTCATCGTCTGCGAAGGGAACGTCTGTCGTTCCCCCTACGTCGAACGCGTGCTCCAGGCCCGCCTGGACGCTGTCGCCCCAGGAGCGTTCCAGGTGTCGAGCGCGGGGACCGCCGCCGAACCCGGGGCAGCGATGTTCCCGCGCTCGTCCGACGCCGTCCTGCGCCACGGAGCCGACCCCTCCGGCTTCGCAGGGACGCCCCTGACGGCACGCGTGCTCGACGGCCCCGCGCTCGTGCTCACCCTGGAACGCCAGCACCGTGCCGCGGTGCTCGACATCGCTCCCGCGCTGTTGCGGCGGACGTTCACGCTGCGCGAGTTCGAGCGGCTCGTCCGTCCGCTCCTCGATCAGGACGCCGTCGGCGCGGGGTTCTGGGACGACTTCCCCAGGTTGGTCGCAGGTTCACGACTCGGCACCGCCCCCACCGACCCAGAGACGGACGACATCACCGACCCGGTCCGCGGGGACGACGCCGACCACGCCCGGATGTGCGCCCTGGCCGACGAGGCGGTCGACGCCGTCGTCGCCTGTGCCGCACGAGCGACGGAAGGAGCTCGCGATGCGCGGACTGCTCGTGCATGAGTGGATCGAAGCGGTCGGCGGCGCCGAACGTGTCCTCGACGCCATGGCGGACGAGTACCCGGACGCCGACCTCTTCGGCCTCTGGAACGACGCCCCGGGCCGGTACCCCGGCCGGAGGGTGATCGAGAGCGCCCTCGCGCCGACGCCGCTGCGGGGGCGCAAGGCCCTGGCTGTCCCGTTCCTCCCCGCGCTCTGGTCGCACGGGCTGCGCGACCTCGGGCCGTACGACTGGGCGCTCGTCAGTTCGCACCTGTTCGCACACCAGGCCCGTGTGCCCGGGGTCGATCCCGAGCGCCAGTTCACCTACGTGCACACGCCCGCGCGGTACCTCTGGAACCCGGAGCTCGATGCCCGCGGCACGTCCATCGCCGCACGGCTCGCGGGCCCCGCGCTCCGCGCAGTGGACCGCCGTCGGGGTGGGGCGCTCCGGCACGTCGCTGCCAACAGTCGCTTCGTGCAGCAGCGCATCCGCGCGAGCTGGGACGTCGACGCGGTCGTGATCCACCCACCCGTCGGGGTCGAACGGCTCACCGCTGTCGACGACTGGGCACGGGAGCTCGACGACTGCGAGCGTGCCCTGCTCGAGTCGTTGCCCGCGGGATTCCTGCTCGGGGCCTCCCGGTTCGTGCCGTACAAGCGACTCGACGTGGTGATCGAGGCCGGCCGGGCATCTGCGCGACCGGTGGTGCTCGCCGGAGACGGACCCGACCTCGAACGGCTCCGGGCGCTCGCCGCGGACTCGGACGTCGACGTCCGCATCGTCGTCCGGCCGTCCGACGCGCTTCTGGCGGCGCTACTGCAGCGTGCGGCCGTCTACGTGTTCCCGCCGGTGGAGGACTTCGGCATCATGCCGGTCGAGGCCATGGCGCTCGGCACGCCGGTCGTCGTGAACGCTCTCGGCGGCGCGTGCGACTCGGTGGAGCCCGACCGGAGCGGCGTCGTCCTGCACGACTTCGCCCCGTCGACGCTGCGGTCGGCCGTCGAAGCGGCGGCGGCACTCGACGGTGCGGACTGCCGAGAGCGGGCCGACACGTTCTCCACCACGCGCTTCCGGCGCGAGATCGGTGCGTGGACCGGGATCCCGAGCGCCGTCCGTTCCTGACGCGCGCCGGCCAGGAGGCCCGCCACCCGTCGCCGGGGCGGCCCGCGACAGGCGACGCGCACGTGCAGTGCCGCCGTCCGGCGTCAGCGGGCGGTCGCCACCAGGATCGCCTCGAGCTGCGCGACGACGCGGGGGAGATCGAACCGTCTGGCGGTTCGACGGCCGTTGTCGGCGAGCCGGCCCCGGGCCTCCTGGTCGTCTGCCAGTCGCACCATGGCGGACGCGAGCGCTGCGACGTCACCGGGCGAGACGAGGAGACCGTCCCGGTCGTCGGTGATGATCTCGGCGGGGCCACCCGCGTCGCTGGCGATCACGGCCCGGCCCAGCGCCATCGCCTCGATGACGACCTGTCCGAACGGCTCTGGGCGTGTGCTGGCGTGGACGACGACGTCACATGCGGCCATCTCGGCGGCGACGTCGTGCTGGTGCCCACGGAAGTCGACGGAGTCGCGGACGCCGAGGTCGGACGCGAGTGTGTGCAGCGCCCGGGCGAACGCATCGTCAGCGCCGAACAGCGGTGCGCCCACCAGGCGGAGTCGCGCGTCGGGGTCGAGACCGGCTGCGCGGGCGGCCGCGAAGGCGCGGAGGACGACGTCCTGCCCCTTCCACGGCGTGAGGCGTCCGACCATGCCGATCGTGAACGCCGAAGCGGTGTGCGGCGCTGCTTCCGCCGGGACGGACACGGGGCAGGCGACGACGGCGACGGGCCGGGGCAGGCGACCGAGCGACCCGGCCGTGGTCCGGGAGTTCGCGATCACCGTGTGGGGGAGGACCGCGAACGCGAGCCGGAGCAGCGCTGCGTTCGCTCGCGACGACCCATCGGCACCGACGATGTCGTGTGCGTGGGCGACCACGGGGATCCCGGCCCGCCGTCCGGCGAGTCCACCCCAGATGTGCGCCTTCGCCGAGTGGGTCGTGAGCACGTCGACGCCGAGGGCGCGCAGGATGCGGGTGAGCTCGTGGGTGGCGCGGAGTGTGCTGACCGTCTTCGCGAGGAGCCCGGCTCCCGCCGCGGCGGTGTGATTCCGGACGGTCGCATCGAGGTGCACGACCTGACAGCGCACCCCGGAGCCAGCGAGGAGTCGTTCGAGCGGGCCGTGTTCACCGAGGATCACGATCGGTTCGATCCTCGTGCACGAGGCGGTCACGCGGGCGACCAGCAGTTCTGCCCCGGAGAGGGCTGCGGAGTGGCTGAGGAAGGCCACCAGAGGCAACCGATCAGTTGTCATGCATTCAGCATATCAAGTATTGTATAGAACGTGACATACAAATGTCCTCGGGTCCACTGACGCGCCCGACATCTCCCGCTCCAGATCGGAACACACCATGGCCCTGAGCTCTCATCCCCCCGTCCGCCGCTTGCTCGTCACCGGACTCACCGTCGTCGGCATCCTCGCTGCAGTGACCGCGTGCTCCGGCACCGGCGACGACAAGTCGAGCCCGAAGCCGAGTGCAAGCGCGACGGCCAAGGCCGACAAGCAGGTCTTCTCGAACCCGCCTGCCGACATCGAGAAGGTCCAGGCCGGGTGCAAGGACGGCAAGGCCGTCGTCGACCAGGCCAACAAGGACGTCACCGTCGGGGACTGCGCGTCGGTGGAGATCACCGCGGGCAACGCGGTCGTCCACCTCGGGAACGTCGAGGAACTCGTCGTCTCCGGTTCCATCAACGACATCGCCGCGAAGCAGGTCGGCTCGGTGCGGGTGACCACCGACGGCAACCGCCTGACGAGCGACAACGAGCCGAAGATCAGCGACGACGGCGAGGACAACGTGTTCCGCACGCGCTGATCGTCACGCACGCAGAACGACGAATGCCGCCGGCCCGAGGCCGGCGGCATTCGTCGTTCTGTCCCGCTGCTCTCCTCGAACATCGCGGTTGACGCACGGGAACGGGCGCCCCTCCTGGTGGAGGGGCGCCCGTCGCATGGTGCTGGTGGTGTTACCGGATGACGTTGATGGTGCGCTGGTCAGCAGGGCCGTTGAGGTTGCCCTTGGTGATCTGCTTGGTGAACAGCGTGTACGCCTGCGGGGTGAGGGTGCGATCCACGGAGATCGTCCAGGCGCCCGACGTGTTCACAGTCGCGGAGCCGAGCCGGCTCGAGGTGCCGTTGAGGACGACCTTGGCGCCGGGTGCTCCGGTGCCGGTGAAGACGATCTGGTCGCCGCGGACGGTGCCGCCGTTGGACGGGGTCTCGATGACGAGCGCGGCCGGGGTGCCGTAGTCGAGCGTCGCGGTCTTGGGTGCGGAGACCGTGCCGTTGACCGTCTGGGTGACGGTGAAGGTGCGGACGCCGGCGACCGTGGCCGGGATCGTGACGGAGTACTTCCCGCCGACGGCCTTGACGCTCTCGATGAGCGTCGTGCCTTCGCGGACGATGACGTCTGCGCCGGTCTGGGCGTTGCCCGAGACCGTGGCGTTCTGCTCGACATCGGCGTTGAAGGTCCCGTTGGCCGTCAGTGCCGTGATCTGCTCGTTGCGGACGGTGACGGTGATGTTGACGCGCTGGGTGAGGCCGCCCTTGCTGGTCTGGAGTGCGTGGAGGTCGTAGAGCGCCGGGTTGAGCTGGCGGGTGACGTCCACGGTCCAGGCGCCGTCGGTGATCTTGGTGTCACCGATGGAGGAGGTGTTGCCGCGCATGTCGAGCTTGGCGCCGGTGGCTCCGGTGCCGGTGAAGCGGATCGAGCCGTTGGTGACGGTGTCGCCGTTGGCCGGGGTCTGGATGACCGGGGCTGCGGGGTTGCCGTAGTCGAGGGAACGGTCCAGTGGTGCGGAGACCTGGCCTCGGACGGTCTGGGTGACGGTGAAGTCGTTGACGCCGAAGTGGGCCTTGTTCGCGGGGATCGTGATCGTGTAGCGGCCGTTGGTGGCGACGGCGGTGCCGATGGTGTCGCCCTTGCTGTCCTTCACGGTGACGGTCGCGCCGGGGTTGGCGGAGCCGGTCATCGTCGCGGGCAGGTTCTCGTCCGTGGTGTTGAACGCGGCGGTCGCGGTCAGCGGAGCAACCGGAGCCTCGTCGGTGATTGTGATCGTGATCGGTGCCTGCGTCGTGAGGCCACCCTTGGTGGTCTGCACGGCGCGCAGGTTGTAGACGTTGTTCGACAGGTCGATCGTCACCGGTGCGTTCCAGGTGCCGTCGGTGACGGTACCGGTCGCGATGGCTCGGACGGAACCGCGGACATCGATACGAGCGCCGTTGTCACCCGTGCCGGTGAAGGTCAGGCCGTTCTTCTGGACCGTCGAGCCGTTCTCCGGGCTGGTGATGCGGATCGGTGCCGGCGTGCCGTAGTCGAGCGAGACGTCCTTCGCGGGCGAGGTCGTGTCGTTCTTCGTCTGGGTGACGGCGAAGTCGTTGACGCCGGTGTGGGCGAACGACGGCGGGACCGGGATGGAGTACTTGCCGTCGACGGCCTCGGTGCGGCCGACCTCGTTGCCGAGGCTGTCCTTGACGATCACGGTCGCGCCGGTGGTGGCGTCGCCGGAGATCGTGGCGGGCTTGGTGACGTCGTCATCGAACGCGCCGACCGCGGTGAGCTCGGTCGTGAGCGGGTTCGTCGCGACGGTGAAGGAGACCTTCTCGGTGCTCGGTGCCCCGGTGAGCGGGGTCTGGATCACGTCGAACTCGTAGGAGCCGTCTGCGAGGTCCGCGGCTGCGGGGACGCTCCAGGCGCCGTCCTCGACGACGGTGGTCGCGATGAGGTTGTCGTCGGCGTCGCGGATCTCGATCGTGGCGCCCTCGTCGCCGGTACCCGAGAACACCGGGCGCTTGGAGTCGACCGTGGAGTCGTCGGCCGGGGTGGTGACGACGAGCGCGTCCGGTGCGGGTACCTCGGGGGCTTCGATCGTGGCCTGCGTGGTGCTCGTGGTGTTGAACGCGCCCTCGACGGCGGTGCCGCTCAGGACGGTGCGCATCGGGAAGGTGCCGGCGTCGGCGTCCTCGGGCGTGTTCACGTTGATGTTCCAGCGCATCAGCGACGCATCGGGGAGGTTCCAGGTCGAGGTGGTGGTCGCGAAGTCGTAGGTGTACTTCGTGCCGTCCTCGGAGCGGACCCCGTTGGTCAGGGTCATGGCGGCGTTCGTCCAGGCGTCCTCACCCGGCTTCTTGAACGAACCTTCGATCGTGCCCTGGTCCTCGGCGAACGTGGTGCCCTCGGGCGCGGTAAACTCGACCTTGCCCTGCGGGCGGCTGATCGAGCCGTTGGTCTTGAACAGGGACTCCACCGAGGTGACCTCGCCACGCTCGAGCGTGACAGCGGTGCCGTCCTGGCCCGAGATCGCGGCGTCGTTGATGACGACGTCGAGATCCTTCGAGTCGTGCTCCTCGCCGTCGATCTCCTGCACGATGTGCAGCGGGTTCGTCCCGCGGTCGAGATCGTCGACCGTGATGCTCCACGCACCGGTCTCGGCGTCGGCTTCGACGCTCTTGTCGCCGATCGTGATCTTTGCGCCCGGGGTTGCGGTACCCGAGATGACCGCGGTCTTGCCCGCGTGGTCAATCGAACCGATGTTCGCGATCAGGTCGGCGATCGAGGTGCCGACGGTGGTGGTGGTCGAACCTTCGGCGCGGAAGTCCCCGGTGTTGCTGGTGCCCGGCATGACGAAGTCCATCGCGCTGGCACCTTCGGGAGCGTCCGTGTCGGTGGTGACGTCGACCATGAAACGGTACTGCTGATCCGCAGGGCGTTCGGGTGCCCAGTCGAGGTCGAAGGTGATGGTCGTGTTGTCGTTGGACAGCGTGCCATTCGTCAGTGGGATCGAGGTGGAGGCGTTCCATGCCGTGTTTCCGACGCGGCGCCATGAACCCTGGATCGTGTCCTGCTCTGAGAAGGTCGCGCCGTCCGGCGCATTGAGAGTGACCGTACCCTTCGTGCTGCTCCGCGCCTCCCGGTTCTCCACGACAAAAGGAACCGGTGCAGTCTTGCCGCGCTCGAGGTTGACCGGGCCCTGATCAATCCCGACGAACGTCCCGCCTTCTACAACCGAAATGTCGAGGCTCTTCGAGTCATACTCGACACCATTGATTTTCTGAACGAATTTCAGCGTATTGACCCCGACCTTGAGACCCGCGACCGTCATGGACCATCTACCGGTCACGCGGTCGGCCGAAGCCATTTGTCCGCCAAAGGACACCTTCGCCCCGGGAGTGGCCGTTCCTCCGACTACCGCTGTCTTTGCAATGTTGTTGACGCCCGTCACGCTCGCAATCAGAGGTGATCCGTATTCGGACATCTCGCCGAGCTGGAAGGGATCCGTGTTGGCGTTTTGTTCCCTGAGAATGACATCGTTGGGGTTGCCAGTGCCGAACGACATCGCAAAGTTGCCTTGGCTGTCCTTCAGGAGCTGTCCGCCAGATTTTGCAGCCCATGACCACATCTGGCCGACGCTGTCGTTGCACGTTTCGATGCGCACGGCAGCATAGCCGTACGCGCTTCCGGTTCGGTCGGCGCAGAAGTTGGTGCCCGCGAGGACCATAGCGCCGGTTGAACCCGGTTTCGGAACGACCCAGCCGCTTGAGGAACTGACAGCCGCGGCCTTGCTGGTGTACCAACTCATCCGGACAGGCGCGCCTGCCCGGGCATTTGCTTGCACGCTGTAGTAGTAGGTCACGCCGTCATAGCCAGTTTTGGTCGAGTAGAGCTTGCCAGTAAGGGCGCCGGAGCTCTGAATCGTGGCCGCTCTGGCACTGGGGGCTGCGGCGGCTGGGGGGGCACCGAAGGACAGGCCGGACACGATGGTGGCTGCGGCCAGCCCGGCCGCACCCATGGACTTGAGGGCAGTCGATGCCCTCTTCTTGTGAGACATGTGCATCTTTCAGGACAGGCCGCAGACAGCGGCTGTGCGGGAAGGGGCACGCCCGTCGAGAGACTCCAACGGCGCATGTGTATTCAGAATATCACGTGAAATACCAACATACGAACGTGCTAGCAGGCGAACGATGAGCTGAGAGTTGAGTGGGACTGGCGCAGGTTTGCTCTCTCTGAAGTTGACTCCAGCCGACTCAGGAGTAGAGTTGAGCCCATCGGACGCAAGTCCAACGACTTACCCCCAAGCAAGAGGAGCAACACATGGGACGTGCAGTAGGCATCGACCTCGGAACCACCAACTCCGTCGTCGCAGTTCTCGAAGGTGGCGAACCCACCGTCATCGCCAACGCCGAGGGCATGCGCACCACGCCGTCGATCGTGGCGTTCACGAAGGACGGCGAGGTCCTGGTCGGCGAGACCGCCAAGCGCCAGGCCGTGACGAACGTCGACCGCACCATCGCGTCGGTCAAGCGTCACGTCGGCACGGACTGGACCACCGAGATCGACGGCAAGAAGTACACGCCGCAGGAGATCTCGGCCCGCACCCTCGGCAAGCTCAAGCGCGACGCCGAGCAGTACCTCGGCGAAGACGTCACCGACGCGGTCATCACCGTGCCGGCGTACTTCAACGACGCCGAGCGCCAGGCCACGAAGGACGCCGGTGAGATCGCCGGCCTCAACGTCCTCCGCATCATCAACGAGCCGACCGCGGCCGCACTGGCCTACGGCCTCGACAAGGGCAAGGAAGACGAGCTCATCCTGGTCTTCGACCTCGGTGGCGGCACGTTCGACGTCTCCCTGCTCGAGGTGGGCAAGGACGACGACTTCTCGACGATCCAGGTCCGCGCGACCTCCGGTGACAACCGCCTCGGTGGCGACGACTGGGACCAGCGCATCGTCGACTACCTGGTCAAGAAGTTCAAGGACGAGCACGGCGTCGACCTGTCCACGGACAAGATCGCCAAGCAGCGCCTGAAGGAAGCGGCTGAGCAGGCCAAGAAGGAACTGTCGTCGCAGATGTCGGCGAACATCCAGCTCCCGTACCTGACGCTCACCGCCGAGGGCCCGCTGAACCTGGACGAGACCATCTCGCGCGCACAGTTCGAGCAGATGACCTCCGACCTGCTCGACCGCACCAAGAAGCCGTTCAACGACGTCATCAAGGAAGCCGGTGTCTCGGTCAACGACATCGCCCACGTGGTGCTCGTCGGTGGCTCGACCCGCATGCCCGCCGTGGCCGAGGTCGTCAAGTCGCTGACCGGTGGCAAGTCCCCGAACCAGGGCGTCAATCCGGACGAGGTCGTCGCCGTCGGCGCCGCACTGCAGGCCGGTGTGCTGAAGGGCGAGCGCAAGGACGTCCTGCTCATCGACGTCACGCCGCTGTCGCTCGGCATCGAGACCAAGGGCGGCCTGATGACGAAGCTCATCGACCGCAACACCGCGATCCCGACCAAGCGGAGCGAGACCTTCACGACCGCTGACGACAACCAGCCGTCGGTCGCCATCCAGGTCTTCCAGGGTGAGCGCGAGTTCACCCGTGACAACAAGCCGCTCGGCACCTTCGAGCTCACCGGCATCGCACCGGCTCCCCGTGGCGTCCCGCAGGTCGAGGTCACCTTCGACATCGACGCCAACGGCATCGTGCACGTGTCCGCCAAGGACAAGGGCACCGGCAAGGAGCAGTCGATGGTCATCTCCGGCGGTTCGTCGCTGCCGAAGGAGGACATCGAGCGCATGGTCCGCGAGGCCGAGGAGCACGCAGCCGAGGACAAGGCCCGTCGCGAGGCCAACGAGCGTCGCAACCAGGCCGAGCAGCTCGTCTACTCGATCGAGAAGCTCATCAAGGAGAACGACGAGAAGCTCCCCGCGGACGTCAAGTCCGAGGTGCAGGCCGACGTCGACGCGCTCAAGTCCGCGCTCGCGGGCGAGGACGACGACGCCGTGAAGTCCGCCTTCGACAAGCTCAACGAGTCGCAGGGCAAGCTCGGCCAGGCCATCTACAGCCAGCAGGACGCAGCAGCCGGCACCGCCGGTGGCGAGCAGCCCGCGGGTGAGCAGCCGGCCGACGACGAGGACATCGTCGACGCCGAGGTCGTGGACGACGAGGACGACAAGGACAAGAAGTAACGATGACGGATCCCAAGGACAACGCGCCCCACGAGGACGAGCCCCAGGTCGAGGGCGACGCCACGAACGCTGCCGAGCCCGAGGACCTCATCGAGGCGGAGGGGCCCGACGTCGAAGTACCGACGGACGGCCCCGCCGCCGGGGGCCCGGCGGCCGATGCAGCGAACGACCTCTCCCCGGAGGACGAAGCGCTGCTCGCCGACGCCGCCCGCGGCATCGCCGAGGACAAGCTGAGCACCGAGGACCGCGACCTCGTCGCCGAGATGCGTGCGGACATGCTTCGTGCGCAGGCCGAGCTGGTGAACTTCCGGAAGCGCGTCGAGCGTGACCGTGAGGCGAACCGCGAGGTCGCCATCGCCGAAGTGGTGCGGGCCCTGCTGCCGGCGCTCGACGACCTCACCAGGGCCGAGGCCCACGGTGACCTCGCCGAGGGACCGATGCAGGTCATCGGCCAGAAGATCCGTGGGGGCTTCGAGAAGTTCAAGCTCGTGCAGATCGGCGAGAAGGGCGAGGCGTTCGACCCGAACATCCACGAGGCGATCGTCCAGCTCCCCACCCCGGGTGCCACCGGACAGACCGTCGCGGACGTCGTCGAGCCGGGCTACAAGCTCGGTGAGCGGGTCCTCCGCGCGGCCAAGGTCGCGGTGGCGGTCCCGGCCTGAGCCGGGTCCCCACGGTGACGACAGAAGAAGGCAGGTGATCCATGGCCAGTCAGGATTGGTTCGACAAGGACTTCTACAAGGTCCTCGGCGTGTCCAAGGACGCCTCCGACGCCGAGCTGAAGAAGACGTACCGGAAGCTCGCGCGGCAGTTCCACCCGGACTCCAACCCGGGTGACGCCGCCGCCGAGAACCGCTTCAAGGAGATCAGTGAGGCGTACTCGGTGCTCTCCGACAAGGAGCAGCGCCAGGAGTACGACCAGGTCCGCGCCATGGGCTCCGGCGCTCGCTTCACGGCGGGCGGCGGGGGCCAGCGCGGGTTCGAGGACGTCTTCGGCGGGATGTTCGGACAGCAGGGCGGTGGCGGACAGCGCGTCCGCTTCGGCCAGGGCGGCCCCGGCGGTGCCGGCGGTTTCGAGGACATCCTCGGCGGGATGTTCGGCGGGGGTGGTGGCTTCGGCCAGACCTCCGGCGGCTACCGCGGCTTCGGTGGGCCGACGAAGGGCCGCGACGTCACGGCGTCGACGACCCTCGACTTCACGACGGCCATCGCCGGTGACACCGTCAAGCTGTCGCAGGGCAACGGTCGACCGGTGAACGTCCGCATCCCCGCGGGTGTCGCCGACGGTCAGAAGATCCGTCTGCGTGGCCGCGGCGAGCCCTCGCCCGACGGTGGTGAGGCAGGTGACCTCGTGGTCGCCGTGTCGGTGCGGAAGCACCCGGTGTTCGAGCGCGACGGGCTCAACCTGCGCGTGGACGTCCCCGTGACGTTCACCGAGGCAGCGCTCGGCGCGACGATCGAGGTCCCGACGCTCGGCGGTTCGCCCGTGAAGCTCAAGGTCGCCCCCGGCACGCCGTCGGGTCGCGTCCTGCGCGTCAAGGGTCGCGGCGTCACGACGAAGAACGGCACGGGCGACCTGCTCGCGACCGTCCAGGTCGCGGTGCCGTCGCACCTTTCGGACAAGCAGCGCGAGGCCGTCGAGGCACTCGCGGCTGCGCTGCCCGACGAGAACCCCCGCGAGGACCTCCTCGCCAAGGCGCGCGACTAGCCCGCACGCAACCACAGCAGGAGACCGGTCTGGAGGCCCGGCGCGGCTCCGTCATGAAGCCGCACCGAGCCTCCAGGCTGGTTTCCACCCCACGCGGACGACGGAAAGGAACGCGCCATGACCGACATGGACGAGAACTCGCCCGTCTTCGCGATCGCGGTCGCTGCGGAGCTCGCCGAGATGCACCCGCAGACGCTGCGGCAGTACGACCGGCTCGGCCTGGTCGTGCCGGGCCGCACCCGGGGTGGGTCGCGGCGGTACTCGATGCGCGACGTGGTGCAGCTGCGCGAGATCGCGCGTCTCGGCTCCGAGGGGGTGTCGCTGGAGGGGATCCGGCGGGTGCTCGACCTGGAGAACGAGAACAAGGCGCTGCGCGACCGGGTGCGCGAACTCGAGTCGGCACTGGCCGACCAGCTCATCAACCGGCCCGGTGCACGGGTCTTCGCCGCCACCGCGAGTGGTGCGGCGATCTCCCTCAAGGCGGGGTCGCGGCCGCAGCGGAACACGCAGATCGTGCTGTACCGCGGGCCGCGCTGACGCGGACCGACAGGCGAACGCCCCCGGTGACCGAGTGGTCACCGGGGGCGTTCTGTGTGGGCTGTGTGGCTTACTTGACGGTGAAGCGGACGGGGAGCTCGCTGGTGGCGTTGCCGGTGGTGGTCTGCTTCGCGGTGAGGGCGTAGCTGCCACGACCGAGGTCGATGTTCGACGGGGCGGTCCACTTGCCGTCGGTGTTGACCTCGGCGGTCGCGACGACGCGGGAGGTGCCGCGGATCTCGATCGTGGACCCGGCCTGGCCGGTGCCGGTGAAGGTGGGGCGGGGGCCGGTGGCGGTGCCGTTCATCGCGGGGGTCTCGACCACGATCGGTGCAACGGAGTCGTTCTCGGTGGTGAAGGCGATGTTGCGCATCACCGACGTGCGGCCGTCGGTGGTGGTCTGCGTGAAGGTGAGCTCGTACCCGGCCGTGCTGGTCAGGGCGGCCGAGGCCTTCCACGTCCCCACGCCGGAGCGCGCACCGGTGACCGGCGTCTTGAAGAGTTCACGGCCGCGCTGATCGGTGGCGGTGATCGTCGCACCGGCCTCGGCCGTCCCCTCGAACGCGCGTGCACCGGGCGTGTAGGTGTTCTCGTCCGTGACGCCGTCGACCTGCAGGAGGCGGGGGAGCGCCACCCGCTCGGACGTCCCGCTGAAGTCGCGGCCGTCGAAGACCAGGTTGACCATGTCGAGCTGCTTGCCGGTTGCGGCAGCGGCGATCGTGTAGCTCCACACTGCATCGGCGCTGGTGGCGTGCCCGACGACCCGGTCGCCGTCGAGGATCCAGAGCCCAGGAGCGTCGTCGTGCTCCCCGACCACCTGGACGCGCCCGTTCGGGTGGACGAACACGGACCGGAGGGACGGTGCTGCGGCAGTCGGGTCGATCGGCAGCTGCTCGAGTGCGACGGGCACACGGGGCGACGAGGTGCCGTCGGCAGTGCGTCCGACGACGTAGACCGTGGAGCCGATGCGGTCCTGCGGGAGCTGCGCAACCCAGCCCGTTTCGGTGAGGGTCGCGTTCGCGATCGGCCGTCCCGACGCGTCCTGGACGACGACCGAGTCGACGGAGTCCGCGTGCTTGCCGGTCAGCACGAACGAGCCGTTCAGGCGCCGTTCCGTGGTCTCGAGGGTGGGGGCGGCAGGGGCTTCGCCCACGATCGGTGCGAACCGGACGCCGCGCAGTTCGTTGGTCCGGCCGTCGGTCGTCGTCTGCGTGAGGGTGATCACGTGGTCGGCGGCGGCGAGGTCGGCGTCGGCGCTCCACGTGCCAGTGCCGTTCCGGGTGTTGCTGACGTCCGTCGTGAACAGGGTGTCACCGGACACGGTGTCCTTCGCGACGATGGTGGCACCGGCGGTCGCGCTGCCCGCGAAGTGGGTGCTGCCCGGCGTGAACAAGTTCTGCTCCTTCAGCCCGTCCACCTTGACCATGCGGGGCATCGCGATGCGCTCGGTGCGGGTCTGCGTGCCGTCCGCGGCGGTGTGGACGCGGATGGCCTCGAGCCCGAGGTCCTTGTGGCGGTCCTGCACGTTCAGGAAGAACACGCCGCCGGCGCGGGAGTGGTCGAGGACTTCGTCACCCGCGAGCAGCCAGACGGCGTCACTCCCGGCGTCACCCGCGACGATCCGCGAACCGTGCGGTGTGCTCCAGTCCTGCAGGAAGCGGGGGGCACCCAGTGCCGGGTCCACCGTGATGGAGTCGAGGTCGTAGACCGCGTCGGTCGAGGTGCCTGCGGCGGAGGCAGAGGCGGGGGTAGAGGTGGGGGCAGCGCTGGCGACGGCCGGCGTCAGCAGGCCGAAGCCGAGTGAGGCGGTGAGGACGCCGCAGACCACTGCGGCGCTCCGGAACGAGGTGGATGCCATTGGGGGCTCCTTCTGGTGGGGGGATTCCCAGTGTATTGACATGTGAAATACGCAGCCTGTTGATATCGCGAGTGCGATCACCACTCGCTCCGGTGTGGGCCGCCGCCGGGTACGCTGACGCGGTGCCAGACTTCGCCGACCTCTTCCGCCGACGCGACGACGACGCGCCCGACCTCATCGCGATCGACGGCACCGACCGCTTCCTGCTCGACGAAGCACCGCACGTGCACGGCGACGCACTCCGGCAGCCCGGCGAGGTCGCGGTCGTCGACGACCGGTACGGGGTGCTGACGCTCGGCCTCATCACGCAGTACGGGGCGAGCGACATCCGCGTCGTGCAGGACTCCCTGGTGGGGGAGCGAGCGCTCGAGGCCAACGCCGGCACGTTCGGGCTGCGCGGCTTCCACCACCCCGACTCGCTCGAGGACGCGTTCCGCGACGTGCGGCTCGTGGTGCTGCGGCTGTCGAAGTCGCACGATCGGCTCGACGAGATCGCCCGCGCGGTCGCGAGGTTCGCGGCGCCGGACGTGGTGCTGCTCTGCGGTGGCAACGTGAAGTACATGCACGTGACGCAGAACGACGTGCTCCGGCGCTCGTTCGGCGAGGTCACGGCATCACGAGGTCGTGGCAAGTCGCGACTGCTCATCGCGCAGGACCCGCTCCGCGCACAGGCGAACCGCGCCGCCACGACGAACCCCTGGCCCCGGTCGGTGCACGTCGATGACCTCGGCATGACCCTGGTCGCCCACGGCGGTGTGTTCGCCGGGACGTCGCTCGACCAGGGCACGCGGGTGCTGCTCGACGCGATGGACCAGGCGGTCCCGACCGCGCGCACGATCGTGGACCTGGGGAGCGGCAACGGCGTGATCGCGGCTGCGGTTGCTCGTCGGCGACCGTCGGTGCGGGTGATCGCCACCGACGTGTCCCGGATCGCGGTCGAGTCGACGCGCGCCACGGCGGAGGCCAACGGTGTGGCCGACCGGGTGACGGCGCTGCGCACCGACGCGGGCGACGAGCTCGCGGAGGGGTCCGCACAGCTCGTGCTCTGCAACCCGCCGTTCCACGCGGACACCACGGTGACCACGGACACGGCCGAGGCGATGTTCCGGAACGCGGCCACGATCCTCCAGGCCGGCGGTGAACTGTGGTGCGTCTGGAACACACACCTGCGCTACCGGCCGGTGCTCTCGCGCCTGGTCGGTCCGACCCGTGAGGTCGTCCGGACCCCGAAGTTCACGGTGACGGCCTCGGTCGCGACCAACCGCTGACCGGCCACGGACGGCGAGAGCCGCCCGGGCTGACCCGGACGGCTCTCGCGACGTGGTGCGGTGGGGGACCGATCAGGCCGGCACGTAGTCGAACGTGTCGGGGTCGGGGCCCGTGCGGTGACCCTTGTCGAGGGCGGTGATGTCCGTCATGTCCTCGTCCGAGAGCTCGAAGTCGAAGATCGCGAAGTTCTCCTCGACGCGGGCACGCGTGACCGACTTCGGGAACACGATGTCGCCGCGCTGGATGTGCCAGCGGAGGACGACCTGGGCCGGGGACTTGCCGACCGACGCGGCGACGCGGGTGATGGTCTCGTCGTCGAGGACGAGGCCCTGCGCGATCGGGGACCAGGCCTCGGTCGCGATGCCGAGCTCGCGGTTCACGGCGCGGAGCTCGTCCTGCGCGAGGTACGGGTGCACCTCGATCTGGTTGACCGACGGCGGGACGTCGGTCTCGGCGCGCAGACGGTGCAGGTGGTGCGCCTGGAAGTTCGAGACACCGATCGAGCGGGCGGTGCCGGCGTGGTACAGCTCCTCGAGGGCCTTCCACGTCGGGACGAAGTCCGAGACGGTGGGCAGCGGCCAGTGGATGAGGAACAGGTCGGTGTAGCCGCCGAGCAGGTCGGCCGACTCCTTGCCGTTCTCCAGCGCCGCCTCGGGGGCGTGGAATCCGTTGTTGAGCTTGGAGGTGACGAAGATCTCGGAACGGTCGATGCCGGACTCGGCGATCGCCTCGCCGACCTCCTTCTCGTTGCCGTACATCTCGGCGGTGTCGATGTGGCGGTAGCCGACCTCGAGCGCGGCCAGTGTGGCGGCCTTCGTCTCGGAGGGGTCGATCTGGAAGACACCGAAGCCGAGCTGCGGGATGGTCTTGCCGTCGTTCAGGGTGATGTTCGGAACGGTCATGCTGTCATGCAACCAAACGCCCCTCAGCGCCCATTCCGCCAACACCCAGGAACGGCGACCCCGGGCGTGCCGTTCAGGCGAGCGCAGCCGCGATGTACGCCTGGAGGGCCTGGCCGTACGCGATCGCCGGCACCTCGGACGCGAAGCTGCGGTCGGCCCCGCTGATCGTCGCCGTCACGGTGAAGACCACGCGACCGCCGACCTGCACGCGGGTCAGTCCGATGAACGACGGCCCGAGCAGCTCGCGCAGCTGGTCCTCACGGGGGAGCCAGAGCGACTCGGTGGCGGTGACCGAGTCGAGCGCCCACTCGGTGGTGCCGTTGAAGCCGAGGATTGTGCCGGTGGGGGAGTCGTGCCGCTCGACGGTCATCTCGGACACCGTGTAGACGTCGTCGTCGATGCCGGGCTTGTCGATCACGAACCGGTCCCCGGTCTCGGGGTGCCAGCGGAGGCCGGCGTCACGGAGGGACCTGGCGAGTTCGACGGTGATCACGTTCCCACCTTGCCCGCGCGACCCGCCCCTGTCACCACCTAGGTTGCCGAAAGCATCCCGTACTAGCATCGCCGAGCACCCCTCGCGCGAGCGCAACCCGTTCGTGCGCGCGACGTGACGACGCCCGGGCAACCGGTGCCGAGCCTCCAGGCCGTGGGAACCGGCCGCGGGTCGGACCGCCGGTCGGCGTCCCCGACCGAGGCTGACGGACACCCTGCCGCCGAAGAGAAGGACCCGCATGACCCTCGAACGCGAGGAACTCCGCGACGACTGGACCGTGACGATGGCCGGAGGAACCGGTGCGCCGGACGGCGTCGCGGGCCGCACCATCCCGGCGACGGTGCCGGGTCAGGTCCACACCGACCTGGAGCGGGAGGGCCTGCTGCCGGACCCGACGTTCCACCTGAACGAGCAGGCCGCGAAGTGGGTCGGCCGCGCCGACTGGGCCTACCGCCGCACGGTCGACGTCGACCCGCGGGGCCACGAGCGCGTCGACCTGGTCTGCGACGGCCTGGACACGGTCGCGGAGCTCAGCCTGGACGGCGTCGTCGTGGGCACGACCCGCAACATGCACCGCCGGTACCGGTTCGACGCCCGCGTGCAGACGGGGTCCGGCGGCACCACGAAGGACCTCGAGATCCTGTTCGAGTCGCCCTACCGCGAGGCCGGCCGGGTCGCCGCGAAGGCCGGCAGCATGCCCGGTCCGTACGACGAGCCGTTCCCGTACGTCCGCAAGATGGCGTCGAACTTCGGCTGGGACTGGGGTCTGACGGCGGTCACGAGCGGCCCCTGGCGGCCGGTCGCGATCGAGCGCTGGTCGACCGCGCGCCTGCGCGAGGTCCGCCCGCTCGTCGACGTCGAGGCCGGCGAGGGCGTGCTCGACGCGCACATCACCGTCGAGCGCTCCGGCATGAACGACCTGGACCAGGACGGCGAGGACGACGACCTCGTGCTCGTCGTCACCGTCAGCGGCGAGACCGAGGACGGCGGCACCACGCGCCAGCGGTCCCGCGCGCAACTGACGCCGAAGGACGACGAGACCGTCGTCACCGTGCGCGTCCCCGAGGCGCGGCGTTGGTGGCCGCGCGGCTACGGTGCGCAGCCGCAGTACGACGTCGTGGTCGAGCTGCAGACCGTCGACGGCGAGGTGCTCGACCGCGACACGTTCCGGACCGGGTTCCGGTCCACCCGCATCGAGACCCAGGTCGACGGCATCGGCCGCCCCTTCGCCGTGCACGTCAACGGCACGCTCATCGACGTCCGGGGCGTCAACTGGATCCCCGACGACGTCATCGTCTCGCGCGTCGACCGTGCCCGACTCGAGTCTCGGCTGGGTGCCGCGGCCTCGCTCGGCACGAACCTCGTGCGCGTCTGGGGCGGCGGAGTGTACGAATCGCGCGACTTCTACGAGGTCTGCGACGAACTCGGTCTGCTCGTCTGGCAGGACTTCCCGTTCGCGTGCTCGGCCTACCCGGAGGTCGAGCCGATCCGCAGCGAGGTCATCGCCGAGGCGCGCGACAACGTCGCCCGGCTCGCCCGCCACCCCTCGCTGGTGGTCTGGAACGGCAACAACGAGAACATCTGGCTGCACGACGCCGACGGCTGGGGTGCGGAGCTGGGCGATCGGGGCTGGGGACTCGACTACTACCTCGACCTGCTGCCGACGATCGTCGACGCGGTCGACCCGTCGCGCTTCTACACGGTCGCGTCGCCGTGGTCCGGCTCCGAGTCGCTGCCCGCGAACGAGGTCGACCACGAGACGCACCACTCGTGGGACGTCTGGAACCGGCTGCCCGACACCGCCTACCGCGAGTCGGTGCCGCGCTTCGTGTCGGAGTTCGGTTGGCAGGCGCCGCCCGCCTGGCGCACGCTGCGCGAGGCGGTCACGGACGCGCCGCTGCGGGTCGACTCGCCCGGTGTGGTCCACCACCAGAAGGCGGCGGACGGGATGGCCAAGCTGGCCCGCGGGCTGGAGCCGCGCTTCGGCGCGGTCGACCCGGCCGCGTTCGACGCGTGGCACTACCTGACGCAGCTGCAGCAGGCGCGGGCGATCGCGACCGGCATCGAGCACTGGCGCACGCACTGGCCGCGCAACACCGGCGTGGTGGTGTGGCAGTTGAACGACCTGTGGCCGGTGTCGTCGTGGTCGGCGATCGACTCTGCGGGGCGCCTGAAGCCGCTGGCGCACGAGCTGCGCCGCCTGTACGACGACGTGCTGCTGACGATCCGTCCGGTGTCGTCGGTGGCGGTGACGCCGGGTGCGGCCGGTACCGCTGGTGCGTCGGTCGCGTTCGCCGCGTCGGGTGCGTCGGGACCGTCGGGTGCGGAGCGGACTGGAGGCCCGGATCACCCGGGTGCGTCGCCTGCGGTCGGCGAGACGGCCGATTTGGGCGAGCTCGCGGACACGCTTTCGCTGGGCGTCTCACCCGGTGCGTTCGGGTCCTCGCCCGTCGAGGTGGCCGTCCGGTCGACCCGCACCGGGCACGACAGTGTGGTGCGGGTGCGCCGGATCACCACGGCCGGCACGATCCTGGCCGAGGCGTCGCTGCCGGTCCGGCTGTCGTCGGCCGGCGTCGCGGTCGTCGCCCTGCCCGAGTCGGTCGGTGTCGTCGACGACCCGGCCAACGAGCTCATCATCGCGGACATGGACTGGCGCCGCGCGGTCTGGACCCCTGGTCCCGACGCCGCGATGCGGTGGGAGCCCGCGCGCTACCGGACCTCGTTCGCGGTGGTCGACGGTGGCCTGGACCTGACCGTCGAGGCCGACTCGCTCGTCCGCGACCTGCTGGTGCAGCCGGACCGGGTCGCGGCCGACGGCACGGTCGACCGCGGGTTCATGACGCTGCTGCCCGGCGAGCGGGTGGTGTTCCGGCTCGGCGGTGTGACCGAGGCTGACATCCCGGCGCTCCGCGAGGCGCCCGTGCTGTGGAGCCTGGACCGCGCGCTCGTCCGTTGATATGCAGAACGACACGGTGATATATTCGAGGGTGCGCCGCTCGATGTCGTGACCTGAGCGACTCCGGCGTCCGGTCGACCACCTCGTCGACCGGTCGACAGGAGGCCCCAGATGTCGCTCGCGATGCGCCCACCCACCGGGGCGGTGCCGACCGTGCTGCCCCCGACCGTGCCCGTGGCGTTCCCTTCCGGAGCTGCTCCGGCCACCGCGTCGCACCGGACGGTCGCTCCGGCGGGGGCGCGCCGAGGGTTCGTCCCCGCACTGGCGCTGCTCGACCTCGTGCTGCTGCTCACCGCGTTCGTCATCGCCCACGTCGTGCGGTTCCCCTGGGAGCTCGCATCCGTCCGGCCGCGGTCGGGCTGGTTCGAGTTCGTCGTGGCCCCCGCCATCGTCGTGGTCTGGATGCTGCTCCTCTCGGTGTTCCGCACCCGCGACCCGCGGATCGCCGGCATCGGCGGCGACGAGTACCGCCGACTCGTCACCGCGAGCCTCGTCGCCATCGCGGGTGTCGCGGTCGTGGCGTACGCAGCGCAGCTCGACCTGGCCCGCGGGTACGTCGCGATCGCGTTCCCGCTGGGGCTCGCGTTCCTGGCGCTCGGTCGCAAGGGCGTCCGGACGGTTCTGGCCCGGAGCCGCGCCCGGGGTGAGCACCTGCAGGACGTCCTGATCGTCGGTGACGCCGAGGACGTCCGGTACGTGGGCGCGCGCATCGCCGCTGCGCCGAGTGCCGGCTACCGCGTGCGTGCCGTCGTCACGGACTGCGCTCCGGCCGGAGCCCAGGTCGACCTGGGGGCTGCGACGGCTCCGGTCGTCGGCGGCATCGATGACGTGCTCGCGCACGCGCGGGCCGAGGGCGTCTCGGCCGTCGTCGTCGCGGGTGCTGTCCGTGGTGGGCACGCGCGCCTCCGTCGCCTCGGGTGGCAGCTCGAGGAGCACGGCGTCGAGCTCGTGGTGTCCTCTCCCCTGGCCGACATCGCCGCCGGGCGGGTGCACGAGCGCCCCGTCGACGGGCTGCCGCTCATGCACGTCGAGACCCCCGACTACCGTCGCCGGATGGGCAAGCGGGCACTCGACGTCGTCGGCGCCGTGCTCGGCCTGACGTTGCTCTCCCCGGTCCTGGCCGCGGTCGCGCTGGCGGTCCGCGCCGGCGACGGCGGTCCGGTCCTCTTCCGGCAGGTCCGCGTCGGTCGCGGTGGCGCGGAGTTCCCGATCCTGAAGTTCCGGACGATGTGCGTCGACGCCGAGGCGCGCATGGCTGCCCTGCAGTCCGAGAACCAGGGCGCCGGCCCGCTGTTCAAGATGCAGGACGACCCGCGGGTGACCCGGGTCGGTGCGTTCCTGCGACGGACCTCGCTCGACGAACTGCCGCAGCTGTGGAACGTCCTCACCGGTTCGATGAGCCTGGTCGGCCCCCGACCGGCCCTGCCCCGCGAGGTCGCGCTGTACGAGGACTTCGCCGACCGCCGGCTCCTCGTGACCCCGGGCATCACCGGCCTGTGGCAGGTCAGCGGCCGGTCGGACCTCGACTGGGCCGAAGGGGTGCGGCTCGACCTGCACTACGTCGAGAACTGGTCGTTCCTGCACGACCTCGTGATCCTCGCCCGCACCGTCCCGTCGGTGCTCCGGTCCCGGGGCGCGTACTGAGTCCTGCGCTTCCCTGGACGAACGGTGTCCGTTCCGAGGACCGGCCTGGGCATCCAGGGACGGGAGAGTTACGATGGGGGGACACGGACTTCCGCCGCGGTGATCGACGACGATCAGCGGACGGCGACCAGTTCCAGATCAAGGAGTCATGATGATTGGTAACCTGACCGGCCTTCACCTGCTGATCATCCTCGGGATCGTCATCCTGCTGTTCGGCGCGACCAAGCTCCCGGCCCTCGCCAAGGGCCTCGGCCAGTCGATCAACATCTTCAAGAAGGAGATGTCCGACGACGAGAAGAAGGCCCAGGCCAACGGCACGGCTCCGGACGGCACGGTGCAGAACAGCACCGTCCAGAACGTCCCCGCCGAGCCCGCCGCCGGTCCGGTCCTGAACCCGGGGTCGACCGCGCAGCCGAACACCGACTCCCGGCGTTAGGACACCCAGCCCCGTCCTGTCGGCAGCCCCCGCGACCACATCGGTCGCGGGGGCTTCGTCGTGCGGGATCGACCGCGGGGTACCCGGTGCCGCAGGATGAGCACATGACCGCTCCCGTTCCGGCCCCCGTGCCGCACGGCGTCGCGCCGCTCCGGGACGACCGGCGGATCGTGCTGGTGGTGGCGATCCTGGCGTCGTTCGTCGTCGGGCTCGACTCGAGCGTCGTGAACGTCGCACTCCCCGCGATCCGGCAGGAGCTCGGCGGCGGACTCGTCGTGCAGCAGTGGGTCGTCGACGCGTACCTGGTCACCCTCGGCTCGCTCATCCTGGTCGCCGGCAGCCTGTCCGACCTGTTCGGCCGCGTCCGGATCATCACGTGGGGGCTCGTGGTCTTCGGGATCGCGTCCGTGGTGTGCGCGATCGCCCCGACCGGCGAGGTGCTCATCGTCGCCCGGGCGCTGCAGGGCGTCGGCGGGGCGCTCGTCATGCCGAGCGCGCTCGCCCTCATCGTCGCGGCGTTCCGCGGGGCGGCGCAGGCGAAGGCCATCGGCACGTGGACGGCGTGGTCGAGCGCGGCCACGATCCTCGGCCCCGTGGTCGGGGGGCTGGTGGTGGACGGCATCGGGTGGCGGTGGGTCTTCGTGCTCACCGCGGTGCCGATCGCCGTGACGATCCCGCTGGTCCTGCGCATCACCGGTGACGTGCACCCCGCCGTCCGCCCGCGCATCGACGTCGTCGGGGCCGTGCTCGCCGTGGTCGGTGTCGGCGGTGTCGTGCTCGGCCTCATCGAGCAGGAGCGGTTGGGGTGGGGTGCGCCCGTGGTGGTCGGCGCGCTCGTGCTCGGCGCCGCCGCACTGGTGGCCTTCGTGCCGTGGGAACTGCGGGTGACCCGGACGACGGGGTCGCCGCTCGTGCCGCTCGAGCTGTTCCGGGCGCGGAACTTCACGGTCGGCAACCTCGCGACGCTGTCCATCTACGGGGCGCTCGGCATGGTGTTCTTCGTCGTCACCCTGTTCCTGCAGGAGGTCTGGCGGTTCCCGGCCTGGCTCGCCGGCCTCGCGACGCTGCCGCCGACGATCATGCTGCTCGCGCTGTCCACCGCCGTCGGGTCCTTCGCCGGTCGGTACGGTCCGCGGTGGTTCATGGCCGCCGGGCCGGCGGTGGGCGCGGTCGGGGCGCTCCTGCTGCTGCTCGCCGGCGACGACCCGAACGGCTACTGGTGGTCGGTGTTCCCGGGGCTGGTGCTGATCGGCGTGGGCATCGCCCTGATGGTCACGCCCCTGACCAGCGCGGTGCTCGGGTCGGTGCCGCAGTCCGAGGCCGGGTCCGGTTCGGCCGTGAACAACGCGGTCGCGCGGATCGCCGGACTCGTGACGGTGGCACTGGCCGGCGTGGTGCTCGGCGGTGAGGTGAGCGTCGACGGGCTGCACCGGGCCATGGTGGTGATGGCGCTCCTGCTGGCGGCCGGTGCTGTCGTCTGCGCCGTCGGTATCAGGAATGTCCCGGAGCGCACGTAAGTTGAGTGGAGTAGACTCAACTCCAGGACCACCGCAACGAAAGGACGGAACGCATGGCGAACCTCCAGGGCGCTCCTGACTCGCAAGAACGACAGAAGACCGCCCTCGAGCAGTACGGCATCGACCTCACGGCGATCGCCCGCAGCGGCAAGCTCGACCCCGTGATCGGCCGCGACTCCGAGATCCGGCGCGTCTCCCAGGTGCTGACGCGGCGCACCAAGAACAACCCGGTGCTCATCGGCGAGCCCGGCGTCGGCAAGACCGCCGTCGTCGAGGGGCTCGCGCAGCGCATCGTCGCCGGGGACGTCGCCGACTCCCTCAAGGACAAGCGGCTCATCTCGCTCGACATCTCCGCCCTCATCGCCGGCGCCAAGTACCGCGGCGAGTTCGAGGAGCGGCTCAAGGCCGTGCTCAAGGAGATCAACGACTCCGACGGGCAGGTCATCACGTTCATCGACGAGCTGCACACCCTGATGGGTGCCGGGGGTGGCGAGGGATCCGTCGCGGCGTCGAACATGCTCAAGCCGATGCTCGCCCGCGGGGAACTCCGGCTCATCGGCGCGACGACCCTCGACGAGTACCGCGAGTACATCGAGAAGGACGCCGCGCTCGAGCGTCGCTTCCAGCAGGTCTACGTCGGTGAGCCGAGCGTCGAGGACGCCGTGGCGATCCTCCGCGGACTCAAGGAACGCTACGAGGCGCACCACAAGGTGACGATCAACGACTCCGCGCTGGTCGCGGCCGCGAGCCTGTCGAACCGGTACATCTCCGGCCGGCAGCTGCCCGACAAGGCCATCGACCTGATCGACGAGGCCGCGAGCCGACTCCGCATGGAGATCGACTCCAGCCCCGTCGAGATCGACGAGCTGAAGCGGAACGTCGACCGTCTGCGTGTCGAGGAGTTCGCGCTCAAGCAGGAGAAGGACGACGCCTCGAAGGCCCGGCTCGAGACCCTGCGCAACGAGCTGCGGACCCGCGAGGAACGGCTGGCCGAGCTCGAGCAGCGCTGGCAGGCCGAGCGCGCGAGCCTGAACCGGATCGGTGAGCTCAAGCAGCAGCTCGACGACCTGAACATGCGGTCGCAGCGAGCCCAGCGCGAGGCCGACTACGAACTCGTCTCTCGGCTGGAGTACGGCGAGAAGCCCCGAATCGAGGCCGAGCTCGCCGCCGCCGAACAGGCCGAGAGCGCCGACCGGATGGTGAACGACAGCGTCACCGACGAGGACATCGCCGCCGTCATCGCGCAGTGGACGGGCATCCCGCTCGGCCGGCTGCTCCAGGGCGAGACCGAGAAGCTCCTGCACCTCGAGAGCGAGCTCGGCCGCCGGATCATCGGGCAGCGCACCGCCGTGACCACCGTGTCCGAGGCCGTCCGTCGCACCCGCGCCGGCATCTCCGACCCGGACCGC
This sequence comes from Curtobacterium sp. MCLR17_055, assembly GCF_003234305.1. Lineage (NCBI taxonomy): Bacteria > Bacillati > Actinomycetota > Actinomycetes > Micrococcales > Microbacteriaceae > Curtobacterium > Curtobacterium sp. MCLR17_055. The sequence goes on along the minus strand of NZ_QKSX01000010.1, from coordinate 12,316 downwards.
CCGACCGGTTCGTTCCTGTTCCTCGGACCGACGGGCGTCGGCAAGACCGAGCTGGCCAAGGCGCTCGCCGAGTTCCTGTTCGACGACGAGAAGGCCCTCGTCCGCATCGACATGAGCGAGTACGGCGAGAAGCACTCCGTCGCCCGCCTGATCGGTGCTCCGCCCGGGTACGTCGGGTACGAGGCCGGTGGACAGCTCACCGAGGCGGTCCGCCGCCGTCCGTACTCGGTGATCCTGCTCGACGAGATCGAGAAGGCCCACCCCGAGGTGTTCGACGTGCTGCTGCAGGTGCTCGACGACGGGCGACTGACCGACGGCCAGGGGCGCACCGTCGACTTCCGGAACACGATCCTCGTGCTGACGTCGAACCTGGGGTCGCAGTTCATGACGGACCTGTCCCTGAGCGACGCGCAGCGGGAAGAGGCGGTCCGTGAACTCGTGCAGCAGGCGTTCCGGCCGGAGTTCATCAACCGGCTCGACGACATCGTGGTGTTCCAGGCCCTGACGGCCGACGACCTCGGGCAGATCGTGTCGCTCTACGTCGACCGGCTGGCTCGTCGCCTGACCGACCGCCGACTCGAGCTCGCCGTCACCCCGGAGGCGCGCGGCTGGCTCGCGGAGCGCGGGTACGACCCGCTGTACGGCGCGCGGCCCCTGCGTCGCCTGATGCAGCGGCAGATCGACGACCGGTTGGCACGCGCCATCCTGTCGGGTGACGTCCGTGACGGCGACACCGTCCGGGTGGACGTCGCCGCGGACGGCGACGGCCTGACCGTCGAGCCCTTCGAGCTGGCCGAGATCGTCGAGGAGTAGCCCACCACGACGGACAGGAGGCCCGTCACCGGTTCCTGGGACCGGTGACGGGCCGTTCGTCTACCGTCCACGGCATGCCTGAGATCCGCGCGATCCGTCACCTCACCGACGCCGTCGAGCACGCGAGCGTGCTCGACAAGGCCATCGACATCGACCGTGCCGTCGTGAACGCCCTCGCCAAGCCGAAGGCGCTGCGCCAGCTGTTGCACGGTGTGCCGTTCGGCCACCCGATCCACCCGCTCATGGTGCAGGTGCCCCTCGGTGCCTGGATCTCCGCCGCGGTGCTCGACCTGGTCGGCGGGAAGGGCAACGCGAAGGCCGCCAAGACCCTGGTCGGTGTCGGGGTCGTCTCGGCGAGCAGCGCGTCGGTCGCCGGCTACGTCGACTGGTCCGAACTGAACCGCGAGCAGCTCCGCACCGGATGGGTGCACCAGGCCGTGAACTGGACCGGCCTGTCGCTGTACGGCCTGTCGTGGCTGCAGCGGAAGCGCGGCAACCACGGTGCCGGCAAGCTGCTCGGCTTCGCGGGTCTCGCCGTCGTCAGTGTCGGCGGGTACCTCGGCGGACACCTGTCCTACCGGCAGCGTGCCGGCGTCAGTGACCACGGTGAGGTGCCGTTCGACGCCTGATCCGCTTCACAGGTCCGACAAAGGTACGTCACGTGTGATGTATCGATGCGCGTACTCGTGGTGGACGACGAACGGGCCCTCGCCGACCTGGTCGCGACGGGCCTGACCCGGCAGGACATGGCGGTGGATGTCGCCTACCGCGGCGACGACGCCGACGAGCTGCTGGCGGTGCACGACTACGACGTCGTCGTGCTGGACCGTGACGTCCCCGGGCTGCACGGCGACGAGGTCGCACGGCGGCTCACCGCGCGCGGCGCGCTCACACGGATCCTCCTGCTCACCGCCGCGACGACGTTGAGCGACCGTGTGCACGGGCTCGAGCTCGGTGCCGACGACTACCTGACCAAGCCGTTCGAGTACCCGGAACTCGTCGCCCGGGTCCGCGCACTCGGTCGGCGGAGCGTCGCACCCGTCGCCCCGGTGCTCGAGCGTGCGGGGTTCGTCGTCGACACGAACCGGCGGATGGCCACGCGCGACGGGCGGCCGCTCGACCTGACCTCGAAGGAACTCGGGGTGCTCGAGACCCTGCTCCGCGCGGACGGTCGGATCGTCTCCGCCGAGCACCTGCTCGAGAAGGTCTGGGACGTGAACACCGACCCGTTCACCGCCGCGGTCCGCGTGACGATGTCGAAGCTCCGCCGGAAGCTCGGGGACCCGGACCCGATCCGGACGGTGCCCGGCCAGGGCTACGCGCTGTGAGCCGGTGGGCCCGGGGCTGGAGCATCCGGACCCGGACGGCCCTGACGTTCGCGCTCGCGGCCATGGCGCTCGCGACCGGGGTCGTCGTCTTCACGAACACGATGTCGCTGGCGGGTGTCGGTGCCGGCCTCGACACCGCGGCCGTGCAGCGCCCGCCGTCCGGATCGCAGGGCGCCACGACCGCTCCGGCGCCGATCGAGGTCGACGGAACCGACGACGACGGTGCGGTGGCGGTGATCCGGCTCGTGACCGTGCAGCAGTGGCAGTGGTCCGCGATCGGGATCGCGGGTGCCGGGCTCGCGGCCGGGGGCATCGGCTGGCTCGTCAGCCGCCGGGTCCTCCGGCCCATCGACCGGATCACCGCGACCACGAACCGCATCTCGGCGTCGAACCTGCACGAGCGCATCGCGCTGGACGGTCCCGACGACGAGCTCCGGCGGCTCTCGCGCACCATCGACGACCTGCTGGCCCGCCTGGAGACCGCGTTCGAGAGCCAGCGCCGGTTCGTCGCCCAGGCGTCCCACGAACTCCGGACGCCCCTCGCGGTGCAGCGCGCGGCGGTGCAGATCGGCCTGCACGACGACGCCGACCCCGCGGAGGTCCGAGCGGTCCGGGCGGAGCTGCTGGAGCAGAACCGCCGCACCGAGCGGTTGGTCGAGTCGTTGCTCGTGCTCGCCGAGGCCGATCGTGGCCTGGCGGGCGCGACGCGCGCCGTCGATCTCGACGAGGTGACCGCCGAGGTCGTCGCGGGGGCGGCCCGGGACGCGGCCGAGGCGGGGGTGACGCTGACCCACGAGTGCCGCACCGGGCCTCCCGGCCTGGTCGTCCCGGGGGAGCCGACGCTGCTGCGGCAGCTGCTCGGCAACCTGGTCGGCAACGCCGTCGAGTACAACGAACCCGGCGGCACCGTCCTGGTGACCACGGAGCCGGACGGGTTCGTCGTCGAGAACGGTGGGCCGGTGGTCGCGGCGGACGAGGCGGAGCTGCTCGTCGAACCGTTCCGCCGCGGTGGGACGGACGACGCACGCGGCCAGCACAGCGGTCTCGGGCTGTCGATCGTGGCCGCGATCGTGCACGCGCACGGGTGGCGACTGTCGATCACCGCACGGCCGATCGGCGGGCTGCTCGTGCGGGTCCGTGTTTCGTCGGTGCAACCCGACGTGCACGCGGGGCGAAACAGCCGTTCCGGTGTGCTGGAGGCATGAACCACACCACGAAGACGACCACCCGGCGCACCCGGTCCCTGATGAGCGCGGCCGCTGCCGTCGTCCTGCTGCCCCTGTTCCTGGTCGGCTGCTCGGACGCGTCACCGGACGCCGACACGACGACGGCGTCCGGTGGGGCGGCACCCGGCGTCGCCCTCGCCGAGTGCATGCGCGACCGCGGCTACGACATGCCCGACCCCGGCACCGGGGGCGGGTCGATGCAGCTCAGCGCACCCGACGGCGTCGATCCCGAGCAGTACCAGGAGGACCTCACGGGCTGCCTCGACGACTCCGCAGCGGCCGGGGACGCGCAGGCCGCGCAGCCGATGCCGGGCAGCGAGGAGATCGCGAGGAAGACGGCGGAGTGCCTGCGGGAGCAGGGGTTCCCGGACTTCCCGGACGACCAGGAGACGCAGAACCGGTTCCAGCCCGACGACCAAGAGGCGTTCGACGAGGCCGCCCACACCTGCACCGACGCGGCCTTCGAGGCCGTCCAGGGCGGAGCCGGGTCGTGACCCACCGTCGCGTCCGTCGCCGGGTGATCGTGTCGGTGTGCCTCGTCGCGGCGGTGGCCGCGGGGGCCGGGACGTGGGCCCTCGCCACGGTGCCGAGCGGTCCGGGAGCCTCGGCCAGCAGCGGGTCGCGCGGCGGGACCGCGTCGACCGGAGCCACCGCCACGGTCACCCGCGGCGACCTGACCGACTCGAAGGTGTTCGCCGGGACGCTCGGGTACGGCGCGGCGACGGGGGTGCCAGGTGCCGCCGCCGGCACGATCACCTGGCTGCCCCGCGCCGGTGACGTCATCGAACGCGACGGGGCCCTGTACGCCGTCGACGAGCGGGACGTCCGTGCGATGTACGGCACGGTACCGCTCTGGCGGGACCTTCAGCGTGGGCTGCAGGGCGCCGACGTGCGGCAGCTCAACGAGAACCTGGCCGCGCTCGGGTACGACGTGTCCGTGGACGACCGGTTCGGCCCACGGACCGAGCGAGCCGTCCGGCAGTGGCAGCAGGACCGCGGACACGAGGTGACCGGGGTGCTGACGGCGGACGACGTCGCCTTCGTGGACGGCGCGGTCCGGGTCGCCTCGGTCGACGGTCGGCTCGGGGAGCGGATCGCCGGCGGACCGGGTGCGGGCGCGGGTGTCGGTGGCGCTGGTGCCGGCGCGGGTGCGGCGGCCGACGTCCTGCAGGTCACGAGCACCCGGCGTGTCGTCACGGCGACCGTGCCCCAGCGCGACGCGGAACGGCTCGCGGTCGGCACCGACGTCGAGGTCCGGGTGAACGGTGCCGGGGCGGCGATGCCCGGTTCCGTCGTCGACGTGCAGCCGACGACGAGCGAGGACGGCGGCACGGCCGTCGACGTCTCGGTGTCGTTCGACCCCGGGAAGCGCACGTTGCCCGCGGCAGCCTCCGCGCAGGTCGATGCGAAGGGCACCACCGAGCACGACGTCCTGTCCGTGCCGGTCGCCGCACTCGTCGCGGGCGCCGGCAGCCGGTACGCCGTCGACGTCGTGCAGGGGGACGGCACGACGGAGCGGGTCCGGGTCGAGCCCGGCTTCAGCGCGGACGGACGGATCGCGGTCACGGGTGACCTGGCCGCCGGCGACCGCGTGGTGGTGCCCGGATGAACGCCGCCGTGCTGCGATCCGCCGCCGTGCGGCCCACCGCCGCCGCGCTGCCATCCGACTCCGTCCTGTCGCTCCGTGACGTCACGAAGACCTACGGCGACGTCGGAGCCCTGCGCGGGGTGTCGCTCGAGGTCACCGCCGGCGAAATCGTCGCGGTCGTCGGCCCGTCGGGGTCGGGCAAGTCGACGATGCTCAACGTCGTCGGGACCCTCGACCGTCCCACGTCCGGCACGGTGACGATCGCCGGCAACGACGTCGCGACGATGTCCGACGACGCCCTGTCCGGACTCCGTGCTGACCACATCGGCTTCGTCTTCCAGCACTTCCACCTGCAGGCCGGCGCGACCGCCACCGAGAACGTCGCCGACGGCCTGCTCTACCAGGGCGTGCCCCGGCGCGAGCGGCACCGACTGGCGGTCGAGGCCTTGGGACGAGTGGGCCTGGCGCACCGGGTGGACCACCGACCGCACCAGCTCTCCGGTGGGGAGCGCCAACGCGTCGCCATCGCGCGGGCCGTCGTCGGCGACCCGACGATCCTGCTCGCCGACGAACCGACGGGTGCGCTCGACACGGCGTCCGGTGCCGCGGTCGTCGAGCTCCTGCGCGAGCTCAACGCGGCGGGCACGACGGTCGTGGTCATCACCCACGACCTCGACCTGGCGGCGTCGCTGCCCCGGCAGGTCCGGATGCGCGACGGCATGATCGAGCCCGAGGTCACCCGATGAGCCGGCGTCGGTCCGTGGGCGCGGTCGACCTGCTCCGCCTCGGCGTCTTCGGGCTGCGGACCCGGCCCGGACGTGTCGTGCTGTCGGCGCTGGGCATCGCGATCGGCATCGCGGCGATGCTCGCGGTCGTCGGGATCTCGTCGTCGAGCAAGGCGAAGGTCGACCAGGTGCTCGACACCCTCGGCACGAACGTGCTCACCCTCACCCAGGCGCAGGGCCTCGGCGAACCGGTCCCGTTGCCGTCCACCGCACTCGAGTCGGTGCTGCGGCAGGACGACGTCGAGTCGGCCGCCGCCGTCGGCACCGTGCCGGACACCGGCGTGTACCGGAACGACCGCGTGCCGGCGCCCGAGACGAAGGGCCTCGGGGTGCTCGCCGCGTGGGGCGACGTGCCACGGGTCCTCGGCGGGCAGCTCGCAGCCGGGCGGTGGATCGACGACGCCGCCGGGGCGCCGCCGCAGGTCGTGCTGGGGGCACGGGCGGCCGCGGTCCTCGGCATGGAGGACCTGCATCCGGACAGCCGGGTCTGGATCGGCGGGCGGTGGGTGCAGGTGGTCGGGGTGCTCCACCCCGTCGCGCTCGCCGAGGACCTCGACTCGCGGGTGTTCGTGCCCCGCGGGTTCGCCGGGCAGCTGGGCTTCGACGGGGCCCCGACCGCGGTCTACACGCGCGTCGACCCGGCGCACGTCGAACGGTCGAGGGACCTGCTCGCCGGTGCGGTCCGACCCGGGGCACCGCAGGACGTCGGCGTGACACGGCCGTCGGACGCGTTGGCCGCGAAGGACGCCACGGACGACTCCTTCACCGGGCTGCTGGTCGGCATCGGCGGGGTGGCGCTGCTCGTCGGGGGCATCGGGGTGGCGAACACGATGGTGATCACCGTCCTGGAACGCCGCGCCGAGGTGGGCGTCCGTCGTGCGCTGGGGGCCCGTCGTCGGAGCATCCGCGACCAGTTCCTGGTCGAGTCGTTGCTGCTGTCGTTCCTCGGCGGGCTGGCCGGCGTCGTGCTCGGCGTCGCGGTGACGGTCGTCTTCGCCGTCACGCAGGGCTGGCCCGTCGCACTGCCGGTGTGGGCCGTCGTCGGGGGACTCGGTGCCACGGTCGTCATCGGCGGGGTCTCCGGGCTCTACCCGGCGGCACGCGCGGCGCGGATCCCGCCGACGTCCGCCCTGGCGGCCGTCTGACGCGTGCGGTGGACGCGCGCACGGGAGGCCCGGTGCCGGTCCGGCGGACCGGCACCGGGCCTCCAGGCGGTCGCTTCCCCACGCCGGACGCGAGTCGCAGATCATGCCTGGTCATGACCACCTGGTCAAGCATCTGCGTCGATCTGTTCGACATCCGTGATGCCCCGGAAACACGCGGATCGAAAGCGGTCACAGGGACCGATCCAACGGTTGACAAGGGGCCGTGCAGGGTCTTCTATTGCGAATACGCAACGTCCTTTCATAAAGGTCGGACCAAGGGAGTCATCGTGACACGAACGCGTTTCGCCGCACTCGGTGCGCTCGCCCTCGCAGGCGCGCTCGCCCTCACCGGGTGCTCCGCCGGGAGCAACGCCGCTTCCGACGGCGGCACGAAGTCCATCGGCACACCCGATGGCACGGGCAAGACCATCACCGTCTGGATGATGAACGGCGACCTGAGCGACAAGGTGCTCGACGCCGCCGGCAAGCAGTTCACCGCCGACACCGGGGCGAAGGTGAAGATCCAGACCCAGCAGTGGGACGGGATCACCACCAAGCTCACCACGGCGCTCGCGCAGAGCGACGCCCCCGACGTGGTCGACCTCGGCAACACCCAGGTGCCGGTCTACGCGGCCGCCGGCGGGTTGACCGACCTGACGCCGTACCGCGACGAGCTCAAGGACGGCCAGACCTGGCTCACCGGGCTCGAGGGCCCCGCCACCGTCGACGGCAAGCTCTACGGGGCACCGCTGTTCGCCGGCAACCGGGCCGTGGTCTACGACAAGAAGGTCTGGAAGGACGCCGGCGTGACCGACGTGCCGACCACCTACGACGAGCTCACCGCCGACCTCGACAAGGTCAAGGCCGCCAACCCGGCCAGTGACTTCTCCGCCTTCTACATGCCCGGGCAGTACTGGTACGGCGGGCTGCAGTGGGTCTGGGACGCTGGCGGCGAGATCGCCACGGACAAGGGAGGCAAGTGGACCGGCACGCTCGACTCCGCGGACGCGGTCAAGGGGCTGACCGCCTGGAAGGACTTCCAGAACGCGTACTCGGCGAAGTCCACGCAGGACATCAACACCGACAAGCCCTCGCAGAGCGACGTCTTCGCACAGGGCAACACCTCGGCGTTCCTCGGGTCCGCCTGGGAGATCGGCTCGATCACCACGGCGAAGCCGGAGCTCACCGACCGCATCGGCACGTTCCCGATGCCGTCGTCCACGGCGGGGAAGACGCAGCCGGTGTTCCTCGGCGGCTCCGACCTGGGGATCCCGGCCAAGGCGAAGAACCAGGAGCTCGCGCTGTACTACCTGAAGATCCTGACCTCGAAGGAGTTCCAGCAGGACCAGGTGTTCGGGGTCGACGGCTGGGAGCCGAACTCCACCGAGCTGCTCGACGCGGTCGCCGGCGACGTCGACGAGCTGCACAAGCCGTACTTCGAGGCGGCCGGTACGAGCCGACCGACCCCGGCCACCCCGGGCTGGGCCACCATCGAGGGTGACGCCTCGTTCCAGTCGATGTTCGCCGACGTCGCCACCGGTCGGAAGTCGCCGGAGCAGGCCGCCGAGGGCTTCTCGAAGCACCTCACGACCGCGCTGAACGCGCAGCCGTAGGCGATGACGTCCACTGCGGAGCCGGTGACCGACGCGGAGCCGTCCGCGCCGGTCACCGGCGGGCGGGATGGCGGGCCGGTTCAGGGTCCGTCGCGGAGTTCCCGTCGAGGCGGGCGGGGCACGGGTCGTCGGTCGCCGGTCGGGTCGCGGGCGCCGCTCGTCCTGCTGGCCCCGGCGGCACTGCTGCTCCTGGCCCTCGTCGTCTACCCGCTCGTCCGGCTCGTCGTCATCTCGTTCCAGGACTACGGGCTGCGGGCGATCTTCACCGGGCAGGCCGGGTTCACCGGGCTGACGAACTACACGGACGTCCTGACCGACGCGTCGTTCTGGCCGGTCATCCTGCGCACCGTGCTCGTGACGGGCGCGATGGTCCTCGGCACGATCGTCATCGGCATGGGGGTGGCACAGCTGCTCACCCGTCTCGGGGTCACGATGCGCACGGTCGTCAGCGTCGTGCTCGTGCTGGCCTGGGCGATGCCGAACGTGGCCTCGAGCCTGGTCTGGCAGTGGCTCTTCCAGCCGTTCTACGGCGTGCTCAACTGGCTCATCACGCAGCTGCGGGTGTTCGGCGACCACACGCAGGACAACTGGGCCTCGCATCCGGGGCAGGCGTACACGATCGTGCTGACGCTCGTCATCTGGCAGGCCGTGCCGTTCGTGGCGCTGACGCTGTACGCCGCGCAGTCCCAGATCGCGCCGGAGTACTACGAGGCCGGTGCGCTCGACGGGGCATCGGTGTGGACGATGTACCGCGCGATCACGCTGCCGGCACTCGCGCCGACGCTGCTGCTCGTGTCGATCCTGTCGGTGATCTGGGACTTCAACGTCTTCAACCAGATCTGGCTGCTCACCCGCGGCGGACCGGAGGAGGCCACGCTGACCCTCGGCATCTGGACCTTCGTGCAGTCGTTCGTGTCCAACGCCTACGGGCAGGGCGCGGCGATCGCCGTGATCTCGACCCTGATCCTCGGGGTGCTCACCAGCTACTACATCCGCCGGCTCGTCCGCAGCGGTGAGGAGGACCTGTGACCGTCTCGAGAACGGCGCCCCGTGCGGGCAGCGTCTCCGCGCCGGGCCCCGTGCGGGTGCGCAAACGCAAGCCGCGCATCGTCGCGAACACCATCGCCGTGGTGTTCTGCCTGGTCTGGGTGTTCCCGATCTACTGGATGGTGAACACGGCCTTCAAGCCCGCCGACGAGGTCACCACGATGACCCCGATCTGGGCGCCGCTGCACCCGACGCTCGACAACTTCACGCGGGCGCTCACGCAGGAGGGCTTCCTGGTCTACCTGCGCAACTCCACCATCGTCGTGGTGGCGGCCGTGCTGCTGTCGATCGTCGTCGGGTTCCTGGCGTCGGCGGCACTGTCGCGGTTCCGGTTCCGGGGTCGGCGGGCGATCCTGGTCGCGATCCTGTTCGTGCAGATGATCCCCTCGGGCGCACTGCTCATCCCGCTGTTCCTGTCGTTCCAGACCCTGGGGCTGCTGAACAGCTACGTCGGGCTGATCCTGGCGTACGTGGCGAGCGTGCTGCCGTTCTCGATCTGGGTGATGCGCGGCTTCTTCGTGGCCGTCCCCGTCGAGATCGAAGAGGCCGCGAAGGTGGACGGCGCCGGCACGTTCCGGATCCTGTGGAGCGTGCTGTTCCCGCTCGTCATGCCCGGGGTCATCGCCACGAGCGTGTTCGCGTTCATCGCGGCGTGGAACGACTACCTGATCGCGTACGTGATGCTCAAGGACCAGGGGATGTACACGCTGCCGGTCTGGCTCGCCGGGTTCTCGACGAACAAGGGCACGGACTTCGGTGGGCTGATGGCGGCGAGCGTGCTGTTCTCGATCCCGGTCGTGGTGTTCTTCCTCATCGTGCAGCGCCGGCTGGTCAGCGGGATGACTGCGGGTGCCGTGAAGGGGTAGCGCTCGGACGGCCGGCACCTGTGGACGTGTTGGTTGCATGTCGGAACGGTTGCGTTCTTGTGGGTTTCAGACGTACAGTGCTCGAAACCCAACGGAACGAAGGAGTTCGGGCATGTACGCAACCGAGCGGCACACCGCCATCGCCGCCGAGCTGCAGTCCGCCGGTCGCGTGTCGGTCGCCGGTCTGGCCGAGCACTTCGACGTCACCACCGAGACCGTTCGCCGTGACCTCGACGCCCTCGAGTCCGCCGGGGTCCTGCGCCGGGTGCACGGGGGAGCGGTCCCCGTCGGCCGCTCGAGCGTCGTGGAACTCAGCGTCGCCGAGCGCGAGGGGCAGCACGGCACCGCGAAGTCCGCAATCGCCCGCGCCGCGATGCGCCTGGTGCCGCCGACCTTCACCGGCTCGATCGCCCTCGACGCCGGCACCACCTGCGCCGCCGTCGCCTCCGAGCTCGCCCGCTGGGAGCCCGAGGTCGCCGGCTCGACCATCACCGTCATCACGAACTCGGTGCCGATCGCCGCGACCCTGCAGCACAGCGAGCACCTCGAACTGCACCTGCTCGGCGGCCGCGTGCGTGGCGTCACGAGCGCCGCCGTCGGCACGGCCACCGTCGAGCAGATCGGTGCGCTCCGGCCCGACATGGCGTTCATCGGCACGAACGGCCTGTCCGCCGGCTTCGGCCTGAGCACCCCGGACGAGTACGAGGCCGCCGTGAAGGGCGCCTACGTGCTCGCCGCCCGACGGGCCGTGGTGCTCGCCGACGCCGCCAAGCACGGCGTGGAGGCCCTGATGCGGTTCGCGCGCCTGGACGAGATCGACACGCTCGTCACCGACGTGCAGCCCCCGGCCGACCTCGCCGGTGCGCTCGCCGACGCCGACGTCGAGGTGGTCGTCGCATGAACGCCCGCATCGTCACGGTCACCCCGAACCCGTCCCTCGACCGCACGATCGAGCTCGCCGGCGAACTGCAGCGCGGCGCCGTCCAGCGTGCGACCCGGTCCACCGCCGAACCCGGCGGCAAGGGCGTCAACGTCTCCCGCGTGGTCGTCGCAAGCGGCGGGGACACCGTCGCCGTCCTGCCCGGCGACGAGCTCGACCCGGTCCTGCTCGGCCTGGCCACCCGCGGCATCCCGACGGCCGCGCTGCCGATCGGGGCGCCCCTCCGCTCGAACGTCACCGTGACCGAGCCGACCGGCACCACGACGAAGCTCAACGAACCCGGCCCCTCGCTCGCCGGCCGCCTCGACGACCTCGCCGCGCTGGTCGCCGACACCGCCGCTGCGACCGCCACCGGCCCCGCCGCCCGCTGGGTCGTGGTCGCCGGGTCGCTGCCGCCCGGTCTGCCCGACGACGCGCTCGCCGTGCTCGTTCGCGCCGTCCGTGCCCGCCACGGTGCCGACGTCCGGATTGCCGTCGACTCGTCCGGGGTGCCGTTCACCGCGCTGCTGCAGTCCGGCGAACGGATCGACCTGGTGAAGCCGAACGCCGAGGAACTCGCCGAGGTCGTCGGCGGCGACCCCGAGGAGTACGAGCGCGACCTCGACGCCGCGGTGGCCGGAGCCCAGCGGCTGCGGCGGAAGAACGTCGGCACGGTCCTGCTCACCCTGGGCAGCGCCGGCGCCGTGCTGGTCTCCGACGAGGGCGCGTTCGCCGCCGCTGCACCGAAGATCGTCGCCCGGTCGACCGTCGGAGCGGGGGACTCCTCCCTCGCCGGCTACCTGCTCGCCGAGGTCGCCGGAGCCGCACCCGAGCAGCGTCTCGCACAGGCCGTCGCCACCGGTGCCGCGGCCGCAGCACTGCCCGGCAGCGACGTGCCGGCACTCGACCACACCGACCCGACGGCGGTCTCCGTCCGGGTGCTCCACACGCACCCGGCCCCCGAACCCGCCTGATCCCCTCCCCAC